>JBDSIP010000565.1:0-8654 GCA_039917915.1 Thermoflexales bacterium | reverse complement strand
GCCTATGCCACGGGCTATCTGCGGGCGATGCTCGACGCGGTAAAGGGATAGCCTGGAAATCGATATCCCGCGCCTCGGCTTACGCCCAATGGCATTGAGTTCGTCGCAATTTCGGCGCCTGGTCCTGAAAGGGCCACACGCGATAGCCCAGGGCAACGCCCTGGGTTGCTCCGCAGGATTGATGACGAGCCCTGAAAAGGCGAGACCGGGATCGATCCCATGAAAACAGCCCAACCGGGCCAACGATTTTGCGCCTGCTGTGTCGCCCTTTCAGGGCTGGAACTGGATAGACACCGGTTTCTCAGGGCGTTGCCCTGGGCTATCTCATTCGGCCCCTGCGGGGCCGCGCATCGAATGCGCCACTAACTTAGGAAGCGTCAATAAATTAAGTTGTCGAACACGATCGCACTTGACGGGAGATCACCCGGATGCTCGCACAGCTACCGTGGAGATCAGATGAGGTGAAGTGCACGCGCCGACTCCGCAGTCGTCATACTCGCGAACTCCCCGCGAACGCGGGGAGTTCGCGGGAATGACGACATACGTACACCGCGCTGCCAACGTTGGGCGACGCCAATGAATCGTCTCGGCAGATATCGTCGCGTTCGGCCGAAAGTCGCTCGGTAAGCGTCAATGTCATTTGTTGACGCCGCCTTAATGCCATTGGGCTTACGCCGGGGCGGGGCATTTCAAGTTCCGGAATAGTTTACGCAACGCCGCCGATTGACTCAACCAGCGTGGCATCCTCGTTGCGGGGAGTGTTGACCCGCCGCGAGACCTCATGGAAGCGCATGTCGTCGGCGGCATAGCTCCGCACGACCGAGCCGACCGCATCCAGCGGCGCTTCGAGGTCGAGCCAGATTGCGCGGGCTTCGGCCGGCAGGATGACTGGCATCCGGTTGTGCACCCTGGAAAGCAATTCGTTCGGCTCCGTCGTCACGATCGTGCAGGTCCGGCGCAGCGCGCCCTCGGGCGACTTCCACACTTCCCACAGGCCAGCCATGGCGAAGGCTTCGGCGGACTTGAGCTGGATGTAGAGCGGTGTCTTGACCTTTCCCGTTGGATCTTCCTTGCGCCATTCGTAGAAACCACTGGCGTAGACGACGCAGCGCCGGCGCTTGAAGGCAGCGCGAAATGCGGGCTTATCAGCGATCGTCTCGCCCCGGGCATTGATCAGCCGCGAACCGAGCGCAGCCTCTTTCGCCCAGGAGGGAATGAGTCCCCACTGGACGGCCGATAGCGCGTCCGGCGATTCACTCAAGGTCACCGCGACGGTCTGAGTCGGCGCGATGTTGTAGCGCGGCAGGCCGAGCGCGGCCCCGGTCTCGGGCGTCTCGAGCCGGCCGAGACCGAACATTTCAACCAGCGCATCGGGCAGGATCGACAGAACATAGCGTCCGCACATAGTAGAGCTCCAGATCAAAAGGGTACGAGCCGTGAGCCATGAGCCGTAAGCTTTGAGCTTTGAACCAATGATTCTTGGCACACGGCTCACAGCTCACAGCTCACAGCTCATAGCTCATAGCTCATGGCTCATGGCTCATGGCTCACGGCTCATGGCTTCACCAGCGTGATCAAGAGCGGAGAAACCCGATTGTTGATAGTCGCGATCTCGACATCCTCCTGGATCAGCGACGCCCAGACGTAGAACGGGTTGCGGACCGGGATGCGGGTCAGGCGCACGCAGCCGCGCACAACGACCTGTTTGCCGGGATCAAGGTAATACAGCTTACCGCCCTCATAGTCGACGGCCCGCAAGTCGGCCAGAGCCCCCACCCCCCAGCGCCATGGGTGATCCATGCCCGTATTCGATTCAAAGTCGATGCCAATCCGAAACGCGCCCGACTCCTGCGAGAAGCCCTTGCTAAAGCGGTTCTGATCCATCATGTAGCAGTCGGCGGGGTCGAACGGCCCGCCGGTGCGGATTGGGACGAGCCCGGTGTTCCGCACCGTGGTTGTGAAATACAACGTGTCGCCCAGCGCCAGCACAGTCTGAGGACCGCGGCGTGACCATTCCACGCCCTCGCCGTTCGGCTGCACAGCGATCTCGGCCTGGGGCCGGCCGCTGTCGCTCAGCGTCAGGCCGGCCGTCAGGAAGTCGCGCTGGCCGATCGCGTCCTGCAGCTCGATGTTCAGCACGTATTTGCCGGCCGGCGGCGGATCGGCGCCGAGATCGATCCCGCCGTCGTACTCATACGCATAGCGTCCCGGCTCGCTCGCGCCGTCGGAGGACGGCAACAACACGTAGCCCTCTCGACGGGGCACGTCCTGACGGAAGCCATTCGGACCCGTCACGTAGACGCCAAGCCAGGCCTTTTTGCTCGTGACGACGTTGATGTAGGCCCGGTCCCCGACGCCATCGCGATTCGGGGTGATCGAGGTCGGCGCAACGGTGAAGTCAAGAATCTTTGGGGGAGACGGATCCGCGTTGACGATTTTCAGCGGAAGCCGCTGGGCGATTGGCGCGCCGGCGCCTTTGGTCTCGAACACCACGGTGTAGTCGCCGTTGGCCAGCATCTTGCCGTCGACGATGCCGTTAAACAGGCGTTCGTAGGCGACGGGCCGCGGCGCGCGAGTTTCCTGGTCGACGAGCGAATAGCGCTTCCCCGCGCCGTCGAGGAGATATATGCTGAGCTGGACGGTCTGATCAACCTGATAGGCGATCCGGGCGAGATCCTCCTTGCCGTCTGCATTCGGGCTGATGACGGCCGGCTTGACTTCAAATTTGCTGATCGCCGGGCCATTGCCGCAGGCCGCCAGGGCCAGGATGGCCATTGCGCCGAACAGGTTTTTCGTCCACCTCATAGAGATGAGATTCTAGCAGTGGGGATTGAGGTCAGGCCTCCGGGTGTAGAATATTTGTTCTATATGCCTCCCCGCCAAGCCCCCACCCCAAAACTGCGCACCCGCTACGTGTGCTCGAACTGCAGCCACGACTTCGCCAAGTGGTCGGGCAAATGCCCGGATTGCAACGAATGGAACACTCTGAACGAAGAGGTGATCGAGGAGCGCCCGGCCAGCCGCCAGGGCCCGGCCCGGATCGGCTTCAGCCAGCCGCAGAAGCTCTCCGACATTCGGGCCGACGCCCTGCCCCGCATGCCGCTCGATATCGGCGAGTTTGCCCGGGTGCTCGGAGGCGGGATCGTGCCCGGCTCGCTCGTTCTCGTCGGCGGCGATCCCGGCATCGGCAAGAGCACCTTGCTCATGCAGGCCGCCGTCCTCACCGCCCAGAAGGTCGGGCCGACGCTCTACGTCAGCGGTGAGGAGAGCGCCCACCAACTCAAAATGCGGGCCGAGCGACTGGGTGTCGGCGACAGCGAGTTGTATCTGCTCACCGACACCAACTTGGACGATGTCATCGCGGCCATTGACAGCATGCGCCCGAAGCTGGCCATCATCGACTCGATCCAGACCATGTATCTCGATTCGCTCTCTTCGAGCGCGGGCACCGTCACCCAGGTGCGCGAGTGCGCCTCGCGCCTGCAGGCCATGGCCAAGTCGCTCGGCACGGCCGTCTTCATCGTCGGCCACGTCACCAAGGAAGGCTCGATCGCCGGACCCAAAGTGCTCGAGCACATCGTCGACACGGTGCTTCAGCTCGAGGGCGATCGCTTCCACGCCTTCCGACTACTGCGCTCGATCAAGAATCGATTCGGGGCCACCAGCGAGGTCGGCGTCTTCGAGATGGCCGGCAGCGGGATGAAGGAAGTCCTCAATCCGTCCGAGGCGTTTCTGGCCGAGCGGATGATGAACGCGCCCGGCAGCGCCGTGGCGGTGACGATGGAAGGCACCCGCCCCTTGTTGGTCGAGGTTCAGGCCCTGGCCTCAGCCACCCAAAACCCGATGCCGCGCCGGACCGCCAACGGCTTCGACTACAACCGGCTGTTTATCCTGATCGCCGTGCTGGCCAAGCGGGTCGGCATCCGGTTGCACGATCAAGATGTCTTTGTCAATGTCGTGGGCGGGATGAGCATCGATGAGCCGGCCGCCGATCTTGCCGCCGCGGTCGCCATTGCCAGCGCCGCCAAGGGGATCGCCGTCCCGCCCGATCTGGCCATCATCGGAGAGATCGGATTGAGTGGCGAGCTTCGGACCGTTGGACAGCTCAGCGCCCGGCTTAACGAGGCGGCCAAGCTGGGCTTCCAGCGTTGCCTGTTGCCAAAAACCTCGCGGCCAATCGAGAACCCGCCATCGAACCTCGTCCTGATTCAGGCTCGCAGCCTGGGAGAAGCGCTGGACGCGGCGCTTGGCCATTGACCTGCCGGAGGCGATGGCGCCCGGCTTCGCCGGGCGCCATCGCCTCCGGCAAACTTTATGAATTACGAATGAGCTTCACCCGCGCCACGCGCAGCTTATCCATCTCCTCGACCTTGAAACCAATCGAAGCGCCGGGCGGATTGACAACATCCCCAACCCGGGCCACACGCCCAAGCTGGCCCATGATGTAGCCGCCAATCGTGTCGTAGTTCGCATCTTGCAGAACCAGGCCAAAGGCCTCATTGACATCGCCGATTGTGGTGAGCCCGTTCAACATCGCGCTGCCATCGGCATGCGGCTGAATGTCAGGCATCGACTCGGAGTTGTCGCTTAATTCCCCCACGATCCGCGACACGAGATCGTTGAGCGTCACCAGCCCGGCCGTTCCGCCATATTCGTCGAGGACGACCGCCAGATATTCATGCCGTACGCGAAGCTGAATCAGAAGCTCGTCTGCCCGCTGCGAGTCGGGGACAAAGAATGGCTCGCGCATGAGCTGGCGCGGCGTAACCGCGCGCGTGTTCGGGAGCAGCGCCCGGATCATGTCCTTGGCGTGCAGGATGCCGATGATGTGGTCGATGCTCCCCTCATAGACAGGGAAACGGTCATATGGATGGGCGGCCAGGGCGTGAGCCACCTCGTGAAGCGACGACTCGACATCGACGCAGACCATCTCCGTGCGTGGGACCATAACCTCGCGGGCCAGCAGATCGCCAAAGCTGAATACCTTGCTGATCATCTCGCCCGCGCCCGACTCCAGTGTGCCGCCCCTTTGGCTCTCCTCGACCAGCATCTCGAGCTCGGTCGCCGAATACAACCTGGAAGCGTGACTGCTCATCTTGATGTTAAACAGGCGCAGGATGAATCGCGTGGATGCGTTCAGCAGCCAGATGAACGGCCGGAGAAGTTGATTAATGGCATAAAGCGGCGGAACCACAACGCATGCCACCGCCTCGACGGCGCGAAGCGCGATGGCCCGCGGGATCATCTCGCCCAGCACAATATTCAGGTAGGTGGCCAGAAGCAGGCCAGCGACTCCGCCCGCAAAGCCCAGCACGCTTTCCGGCACGCCCTGAAAAAGGGCGGCCAAACCTTGCCGCATCGCGGCGGAAATACTTGGCTCAGCCAGAATGCCGATCGCGATCGACATGACGGTGATGCCAATCTGCACGCCCGCCAGGAAACGCTCAATGTCAGCCTGCGCCGCCAGAACAATGCGGGCCCCCGGACGACCCATCGCCGCCATTTCCGTCAGCCGGGTGCGTCGCGATGCCACCAGGCTGTACTCCGCCATGACGAAGAGTGAAGAAAGCGCGCTGAGCGAGATCAGCGTAAGAATGCCGGTGATTATCAAGTTCATTTACAGTATGGCCGCGATGACACACGATCAGGGAGGTGCCCCAGCATGTTGAAACCCAATCCTAACCCGGTTTTTCGCAACCGCAAGGGCATCTACACTCACCTCGACGCGTCCCAATCCCTGGTCTGCGACGAGCGCTGGCAGTTCGTCGCCATCGGCGGGGACTATATTGAGTTTGACAATGAAGCTACCCGGCCTGCTCCGTTCCCCGAGCCGCGCCAGGATGCGGTGACCTGGACACTTCGGCTGGCAACGGACGGCGCGTGGAAACCGGACACGCTTGCCATCCACGCGTCCGCCGGAAAGCGCGAGGCGCGGGTGAATTGGTCGAGCCAGGAGGCCGGGGAGATGGCCTCGTTCTGCTGGCAGCATGGGAAGGACCTCAGGCGCGCCGAGCGTCGATGGCCGCCGCCAACGGCGCTTGGCTTCAAGTCCGGATTCTTCATGACCGCCCTGCTCCACGAGATGCCGCCCGGCGAGACCGGTTCCTTCGACGTCATATGGATGAACACGCTCAGTTTTGCGCCGCAGGCCGCAATCGTCCAGGTCGTGCGCCGCGGACGCGGCGTGAGACCCACTCACTTTGGGCCGCGCGTGCTCGAAGGCTTTTGCCTGGCTTGCGATTTTCCCGGAGATGCGGAGGCGCACTCGCTGCTCAACGGACAGGTCTGGCGGGATGAAACCGACCTCGTCCACGAATGGCTCGGCACAGACGGAGACGCCATTTGGCTGACTGCCGTCAACTAAGCCGGCGATCATTCGCCGTTCATCGCCGCAGGATCGGAAGCCACATGAACACAGGCGTCTGGAACGTGCCCTCGGACGCGGGACCAAATCCGCAAGGGTTCACCATGCGCACCCGCCAGAAATATGTGGACAGCGGCTGGAGCTGCGCCAGCGTAAACTCCAGGTTGAAGGCCGTCGTCCTTGAGAACACTACGGTTGAGAACCCGGCGTCTGATGCGACCTCGAGGAAATAGCTGACTGTATTCGGAAAGAGCGACCACTGGAACGTCAGGCCATAGGTGATGAATGCCGTCGAGGCGGGCCCCGGCCCGGCGGGGGCGACCCCATAGGGGACGGGGCTGACGGTGGCAGGGTTCAGGGTCGGACCATCCGTGATCGGCCGCCAAAGTGTGATTTCGGCGGTCGCCGTGAACAAGCCTGAGCCGGATCCGTTGACCCCCAGCAGATATAACCCCAGAGGCGTGGTCACGGGAAACATCACCGTAACGGGCACGCTGAGCGGCACGATCAGCGCGACCGGTGGCTGGGAAAACTGGATCGTAACGAAGGTGGTCGGGGTGATTGGGGCGACGTTGAGAGTAATCGGCGCGGTCGCCGCCATCGGATCGGCGTAGACCAGAAGCGCAAGCGGCGTTTCGACACAGGCATTCGCAGTGTCCGGCCACACCCGCAGCGCGTATGTCACTGGCTCACACTCGCTGGAGCGAAACCTGCCAACCCGGGTGTGCCAGGCGCTGGAGCCGCTCGCATCAAGATAGGCGCCGGTTTCCCAAAACGTGCAGCCATCGGCGGGATCGACGGACACTCCGGCCCGATCATTCCAGACGTTGCCGATGATCTGGGCGCCCGAGCCGGTCCACAAACCGGACTCGCTCGCCGCGGCGGGGGTCATCTCCGTCCGTGGCCACAGCGCAAATCGCAGGCTTGGCGAGATCACGTTGCTCGATGTTGAGTACCCCAGCCCAATCTCTTGCGCGCTATTTATTGCGGCCGCGCCAAGCCAGCGGCTCTCTGTGCCCGCAACGCTTGCGCCGGAGCCCGTCAGCGACCAGACCTGCCGGGTCCAGGGCGCGCTAAGTTCGAACCATATGACCTGAGGTCGGGCCGGCAGGCCGGTCGGCGCGCTGATTGCCGCCACGACGCGTTGGGCGCCATCGAAACGCCGGTATCGTGCGACCGCCCGAATTGGCGGATCTTGCGCAAAGAGTTCCACTGAAGTGCCCGGTTGCGGAATGCACCCGGTGGGTGAATTGTCGCAACGGAAACTGGCTGGCGCTCCAACATCGGCACCGTTGGCCGACCACACTTCTGCGATTGTGGCCGTATTTGAGTTCCAATCCACTTTCAGCCGCGAGAGCGCAAAGCGACCGGATGGTCGAGTCGTGCCGGGCGTCAGACGACTTACAAACAAGGGCGGTTGCCCGGCGGGCGGCAACGGCCCGCCCGAAAAACTGACTGGCACCGGATATCCGGCGCCGCTCTCCGCCGCATACCCGCCGAACGCGCGGGCATTGCCTCCCTCAATCATGCTCGCCTTTTCGAGCGCAAATATCCACGACTGGGGACCCGAAATGCTGATCAGGAGCGCATCACGCCATGCGCCGATTTCGTGGGCCTCGACCTGAATCCCGGTGTCAAAGTCATACAAGTGATAGCTGCCCCGCGGATCGGCCGTGGCCGATACGGCGATGCAGATGAAATTTCCGTTGCCTTGGTGGGTCAAGAACCAGCGATCTGTTAGCGGATCCCACATCACGCCAGGATGACCGCGATCGTTGGAATGGCAATTCCCAGGCGGCCAAAGGTCGCGCACAAGACTCGGCCCGGACAAGAGCAGGCCTGCTCGGTCAAAAACGGCAAACACGGTGCCGGCGCCGGCCTGAACGTAGTAGCGCGGGCCGATATCGCCTACGATGTCGGGGGTGTTGGTCGCAATCAAGGTCGTGGTGATGCCCGCGACGGAATCCGAGAAATCTGCGTCAAGGGTGTCGGGCCCGAACGGCGCGACCCGGGCGTGGGGGGTTCCGCCCTGGGTGGGCAAGGACTGGCCCAACGGGCTCAGCGCCACATGCTGGAGCCCAAATGGAATGGCAGGCCGCTCGACGGCTGCAGTCTGGCCGTCGGCGAGAGGCGAGCGCACGGGCTCTATCACCGCGTTCAGCGGCGATATGGGTGCCTGGGGAAGCGCTACCAGCGCCAGCAACAGACCTGCTGCGGCGGCGCGGTGCGCGGCACGCGTCACGATGCGCAATTCGGTTTTACTGCCTCTTATGTGACATGATTGTAGCCT
>JBDSIP010000564.1:0-3140 GCA_039917915.1 Thermoflexales bacterium | reverse complement strand
GCCAGTTCAGCGCCAAGGGCCTGCTCGTAGGCGTGTCCAGGTGCGCCGAGTCGTACTCGGACCGGGCCCGCAAAGGGCGCCCGGGCAACGACCTGGACGGGCGCGCCCGGCCGGATCCCGATTGAATCAAGATAGCGCAGCATCTCCGTCTCATGCGACGATACACGGGTGATCGTGGCGGCAACATGGTTGGTCAAATCAATCAAGGCGCGCCAGGGCGGAATGACAAGCGGAGCGTCAGGTCCCGGGATGGGATCTCCGTGTGGGCAACGCCCGGGGCGGCCCAGCCGCGCATACATCCGTTCGACCAACTCGTCGTCCAGGGAGTTACTCACCGGCGCGGCAACAGGATAGACCTCGTGCCATCCATAGCCCAGTTGCTGCACCAGAAAGACCTCGAATATGCGGCGCTTGCGGATTGCCTTGAGCGCGATGCTCAACCCCGGCTCGGTCAGTTCGAGGCCACAAGCGCCTTCGCGCTTCAGCAATCCCCGGCGGACAAGCCGCTGCGCCATGCGCGACACCGCCGGCGGCGACACCGCCAGCCGCCCAGCCAGGGCCCGCAGCGCAACGCGGCCATGCTCATTTGCCTCGAGATGGGTCTCAGAGAGAAAGTCGGTTGCGCCGGCAGTGGCGGAATGCCGATGGCGCTCGGCGGCCCCGATCGTGTCGGTTGTCTTCATGCGATAAACGTGGAATGAGTTATCATATGCGATACGATTGCTTCTCCGTCAGGGGAGGGATCAAAGACGAAGCCCAATTGTAGTGAGATATCTGAGGGAAATATAAATGAGAATCAGTTCTGCACTTTTCAGGCGCGGCCTTGCCGTGTTGTTACTCGCGCTGGCGCTTAACATGGCGGCTGCGGCGTTCATGGGCGGCGGCGTTGCCGAGGCAAGCAATGCCGTCTATGGACCACAGGAGACACCTACGGTTACCCTACCGCCGCTGCCGAGTGCAACCCCAACCCGCCCTCCGGCGACGCAGCCACCACCCACATCGCCGCCCCCCACATCGCCGCCCCAGTCGACGAACACACCACCAGCGCAGTCGACACCCACACCGACAAAGATCATCGTTCTGCCGCAGACTGGCCTGCCCGACGGTGGAACGGGCGCCAACCTCGCCCTGATTGCCGGCGCGCTGGCGACGGCCGGAGCGGGCCTGTTCCTGGCCTCTCGTCGAACGACCCGGTAAGTCTGACGTCGAACTCCGTTCATCGCTTTCGAACTTGACGGGCGGAGGTGCAAGTATTTCGCACCTCCGCTCGTCGTGTTATGTACTGCCGCGTAGAGTGGTCCAGGTCGTTCTCACAATAGACTTTTCTGGACACTCGGCGGATAAAATGGATCAACCGCTTTTGGGACGAGGACGACGGTAGCCAATTTCCAACGTCCGACGTCGGCGGTCCATTCAAACCACGGATAGACAAATCTATGAACCCAGACCGAATTCGTAAGTCGTTGTCAAGGCTGATCGCTTGCGCCCTCGTGGCTGCCCTGGGCGCCGCACGCCCGGCCACCGCAACGAATCTTCCCACCCAGGCGGAACCGCCCCTTCCCGGCACCTTGGAACCGCTAACCGCGATACCATCCAACGGCGGCGTATCGGTTTCCTGGCAAGGGGTCGAGACCTTCGACGACCAGGGCCGAGCCACGGTCAGCGATGGCATCGACTGGCCGCTTAGCCAGGCAGGCGGGTTGTGGCTGCCCGTTCGGTACGTCACGCTCGAGGCTGGCCAGACCCTGACGATTGAGCCCGAGATTCTTGAGCTCGTCTCAAGACCGTGGCCTGGAAAGCCCGAGCCTGTGGCTGCGATCGTTCCAAAGGACCCCATCTCTGGAGATGAATTTCCCGAGCTGACGCGCAAGCTGGGGAGCGAACTCCCGTCCAAACCCGTCTACGTGTCGCATGAAAGCATGATCCGTGGCAGGCGGGTCGTTGTTCTGGCAATCAGCCCAATTTTCCAGTCGAAAGACGGGCCTCGTATCGCGACACGCATCCTGACGCGCGTCGCCGGCACGACCCTTTTTGACGCGTCGTCGGCATCAGCCTTTTCCGCCGATCGCGGCATCGACCTCCCGCCGGCCAAACCATCCCTTGACGCGCCGAGCGCCCCTTCCGTGTACGCCATCAACGCGCTGGCCAATCAGAATTCGCTTCTGATCACCGTCACCAGGCCCGGCCTCCAGCGTGTTCCGGCAAGCGCGCTCGCGGCGATCGGTGTGACGCCCAATTCGATCAACCAGGCGCAGGTACGACTCTATTTCCTCGGCAACGAGGTCCCCGTCAATTGGCGCGACATCGGTTCCACGCCAGGTTCGCTGGACGCCAGTGACGAGTTTGTTTTCTATGTTCCCAGCGTCGGAGACCGTTATAACCTGACTTCGGCCTATTGGCTGGCGGTGGATGCGAACCCGGTCGGCGCGCGCATGGCTTTGGCCAACGCACAGGTTTCAAACAACGGACTGCCAACGGCCGGTCAGGTTCGCGAACGCGGATCATGGCGGAATCCTGTTTTGTACCAGTCTTTGCTTCCGGGTCAGGACGGCGACCACTGGTTTAACAAGTTGCTGACCATCGGTTTCGCGTCGAATAGTCCAACGTTGACGGTCAGCACGCTTATTTCGATGCCGGCGACCAGCGGCAATTCGGTCGTAACGTTGACGGTGTATGGCAAGACTGCCTTCCCCCATCTGCTTCAGGCCGTGGTGGGTGGCTCAACCGTTACATCGAGCTGGTCCGGGGCCGGAGATTCCTCGCGGAGCTTCGCGATGAGCGCAAGCGCAAGTTCGGTGACTTTCAGCCTCTTGCCGCTTTGGCTGCCGGACTCCGTGCTGGCCGATTCCGCGCAGTGGGATCGGCCCGTGCTCCCGAACGTCAGTGGCAATGGCGGGGACTTTTACACCATCCCCAACGTCGAGCAAATCTACAGCCTGACCGGATACAACGTCTTCAGGGCATTCCTCCCGGCCATCAGCGACGGTATCGCCAACGTTGAGCAGATCTATAGCCAAACCGGATACAACACCGCTTGGCTGATGTACGACGTAACGGATCCGCTTCAGCCAAAGGTGCTTCAGACATCCGATGAGCGGTTTCAATCCGGCCCGGCTGCGCGGCACGTCATCGTCGCGGGA
>JBDSIP010000563.1:0-17879 GCA_039917915.1 Thermoflexales bacterium | reverse complement strand
TAAACAGCCGCCCGGCCGATCTCAGCCCGAATGTCATCTACGGCGCCCGTGACGGTGACGGACGGATCACCACGCAGGCCTTTCAGGCGCGGGCTCGGTTTCTGCCCCACGATCCACCAGCGGCTGTCGGGCCGCGCCGCCTTGATACGAGGCCAGACTTCGGCTCCAAACCACAGCATTGCGTCGATGTTGGGCCGAAAATCCATCTTGCCGGTGAACACAATCGCGGCGCCGTCTTCGCCGCTCGTGAATCCGTCGTAGTGGGCGGTGTCAATGCCATTCGGAATCTCGTGCGGTTGAAGGCCGGCGTCGAGCCGCCGCAACGATGCCCCGTCCTGGCGCGACACAACCAGAGTCACGTCCGCGTCGCGCGCCGCGCGGCGTTCAAAGGCGCGCAGACGCAGGGTCTGGACAAACGAATAGGCGGCCGCGTGCCAGCGCCGCGGATTGCGCAGGTCGGTCTCGGCCGAGCGCTGCTGCAGCAAATACTCGCAGTTGTGGTCATCGAAGATCACCCGTCCGCCGCGCGCGCGCAGTTCCTTGCCGAGAGCAAGCCCATAACGGGCAAGCTCAATTCCCTCGATCTGCAACGCGTCGAACGCCGCCTCGCTCAGCCAGGCCCGCGCCTGGGCCAGAAACTCGGGTGACCACAGCCGCCAGGCCATGTCCGGCAGGGTCGACGTCGCGAGCCGGCGCAAACGCCCTGTGGTGCTGCGCACCGGTGTTGGCAAGGTAGCGATCCTCGCGCAGACCGCCGCCAGGGTCGGGTGCGGGACCTCGCCAGGCTCGGAAAAGGAGAGCAGCCACACCTCATGCCGGCTGGCCAGCCCCGACAGCAGGCCCCAATTCCGCAGGGCCGTCCCCTGGCGGGGCGGATAGGGCAACTGGGGGGTCAGGATGAGCAGGCGCATGGGGTTCAGCGTCGATTCTAGGCCCGGATTGGCGAGATAAAAACGTATCCGCAGATTACGCGGATTTCCGTCGATTGGTTGGGTAAAGAAATCTGCGGAAATCTGCAGATTTTGATGTCCAATCTGTGTGTATCTGCGTCACCCGTGGACCTGCCCAGGCAAGCCCGGCACAACTAAGGCAGCGGTCGCGGCAACCCGCAGGCACTCGTCACTTTCCAGATTGAATCTCGTATGCGAACACGTAGGCATGCCCGCCATTCGAAGTGTCGATCGTCATCGTGCCGGACAAGCCGGCCAGTTCGCCCGTGCCCGAGTCGGGCACGACGGTGATGACGAGGCTTGGCTGACCGCCATCCATCAGGCCCGTATGCTGCAGGACAAAGGATCCTTTGCGGCCGCGTAGAGCGCCCGACACACGCTCGATGGCCACATAGCCGGCAGAGCCCTCAAACGGCGTCATGGCCGCCAGCATCTCGCCCACGCTGGTCGCCACAAGATCGCCCTCGAAACGCTTGTCGATCGTCATGCGGCCAACACCGGCGGCCTGCTCATGTTCGTTGGGCGTCTGCGGTCGAAGATCGACCTCGAAGCTGCCGGTGGCACGGAGTGTCGTTGTTTCAGGCATTGAACCAGCATTGTATGGGTTAACCTTCCGATAAATGGCCTTTCGTGATGAAGATGGCGGGCAATCACCCAGTCCGATCCGGCGCGGCCTGGGACGCCGCACATCGCAATTCGGCCCACGTTCCAGGTTACGCCTGCGTCGTGAGGCGGGACTTTCTGGTGTACATGCCTGAGTATCTATGCGGAAGCGATTTCCCCTCCATATCGCCATGCCGTTACACGTTCAGCGCGGCATCGATCTCATCCAGATGCGCGTTACGGTGCTGGCCGCGCTGCACCCAGCGCGGGTTGCCCGCGTAGACGAGTTCCAGCGTCTGCGGCGGATACGTCTCGAGTCGCTTATCGAGTGCCGCGGAAGCCTCAACTGCGATGCGGGCTGCTTCGCGCGGTGGCAGCGCAGCCCATAACGGCAGCGACAGGTCGTTGACCGAGACGTCGATGCTCGGGATGCCGGGCACGCCGTCGCGCTCGGCAATATCCAGGAGATGCAAAACGCGTCGATCCCAAAAGGCGAGGTGGGCGAACGCGATGGCGACGGTCCAGTGCTCGCCGACGGGACGGCCCAGTTCATCGTCGCTGAGGCGTGCGGCAAGGGCGCGGATGCGCGCGCTGGATGCGCGGTTGGTTTCGATGAAGGTTCGATCGACGGTCATGGATTGGCCTCCAGGCATAAATGGCGCACGGATTGGACGCTCAAGACGGGCATGCTACCGCGAAAGACGCCGACCCGCGAGGCCAATCACGCAAGTCCCAGCGCCGCGCGATACACCGCGGCCGTCTCGCGCGCGGCCCGGGCCCAGGTGAAGCGCGCGGCCTGGGCCAGCCCGCGCCGCGCATAATCGGCCCGCAGGCCGGGATCGGCCCACACCGCGCCAGCGTGAGCAGCCAGGGCCACCTCATCAATCGGAGCGTGCATCAGCGCCGCATCGCCGGCGATCTCGGGCAGCGCGCCGGCGGCGGCGCAGATCACCGGCACGCCGCGGGTCATCGCCTCGATAACAGGCAGGCCAAAGCCCTCGGACAACGACGGCATCGCGAATCCGCGCGCCGAAGCGTACAACGTGTCAAGCTCAGCGTCATCGACCCGGCCGGCGAAGCGCACTCGCCCGGCCACGCCGAGCTGCTTCGCAAGCCGGGCCGGCCCGCCCGTCCCCCACCCCGGCTCGCCCACGACGACCAGGTTGACCCCGGCTGCCTCCGGGCGGGCCAGCGCGCGCAGCAGCGTGTCCAGGTTCTTGCGCGGCTCAAACGTGCCGACGAAGAGAACATACGGCTGGATCGCGTCCTCTGATCGCGCCGCGCGCACAGGAATCGCTCCGGCCTCGTGGACGACGACGGTCTTGGCCGCCGCGGCCGGGCCAATCAGCCGCCCAATGTCGGCGGCGGTGTGGGCCGAAACCGCGATGATGCGATCGGCCCGCGCCACGGAGCCCGGTGTGCGGCCGTAATAGCGCGCGCCATCCGCGCTCATGACCTCGGGATGCTCGGCGAAATACAGGTCGTGGAGGGTGATGACCTTGCGAAAGCATCCGGCCGGCGCGATGAAATCGGGCGAGTGCAAAAGCGCAAGCCGAGGGAATCGCGCAGCCAGTTCAAGTGGCCACATCCACGTCTCGAGACGATGGTGCGCCGGTGTGACGACGCGATGGGTGGTTACATCTCCCGGCACCCAACCCGTGTCCCGGTCGCGCCGATCAAGCAGCAGTGCCAGATTGAAATCACGCTTGGGCAACCCAGCCAGGGCAATGGCCAGCCCGCGGGTATATTGCGAGATACCCGCTCGCCGATACTGCATCAGACGGCAATCGATGGCGACCGTAGGCCGGCCCATCTAGAACATCACCGCCCGTTCATGCTTCAGCAACCATTCCTTCGCAGTCAAACCCGCCCGGTAGCCGGTCAGCCGGCCGCGCGTGCTGAGCACCCGATGGCAGGGCACGATGATCAGCACAGGGTTGGCTGCATTGGCGCGCCCCACGGCGCGCGGGGCCGTGGGCGCGTGAATGCGGCGGGCGAGCTCGGCATAGCTGGTGGTGGCCCCAAATTCAACGGCCTGGATCTCCGTCCATACGGCGCGCTGAAAATGAGTCCCATCCAGCGACACCGGCACGTCGAAGATCCGGCGTTTGCCACCGAAGTATTCGCGCAGTTGACGACGGGCAACGGTCGATGCGCCGCCCGAACGCAAGGCCGCCTGCGTGCCAGGCGGCACGACGTTGATGGCCGTCACCGCATCACGCGTGCCCTCAATGAGCAATCGTCCGATCGGTGTATCCAAGGTGACCTGAAACATAATGCGTCAATCCGTCCACACCAGCCCGCCGCGCTGAACCCTTTGCGACGACCTGCCGGAAATTATAGCGTCGCTGGCTCCTTCGAAGACCGAGTTATCCCCAAAGCCTCCTCCTTATCCCCAGAAAGGTATGCACTTGTCCACAAAACAGAATTGTTATGTAAGGTATGGTCTCGATTATTGTCAAATTTCAGCAACGATTCAGATAATCTTAACGCCACCTGTAGCGTGAAATCGCCATACTTCGCCACATGTGGCGCTCGGATTTAGCCGTCGGCGAGGTTTTGGCATAACAATATGGGGACACAGCGGTGGCACAAGATGTGGATAACAGCGCGGGCGGCGGGGCGTATTGCGCGCACTCAGCTAGCCGCTGCCGTGCGCGACTGGTGGCGTCACGACTTTCCCCGCCTGGCGCTGGGTATGCTGCTCCTGACCTCACTGCGATTTGATGTTCCCCAGAGCACCGATCGAAGCGCCATGCTGGACCGGCTGCTAGCCGGACAGTCATTCGATTTCATCACCTGGATCGCCGATGCCGTGGCCGGCAAACTCGGGCACGAACTGATCGCCCCGCAGGTGGGCATGTCCGACGCCCAGCGCATTGCTTTTGGCCGCGATTACGTACGCCGCATTTCGGCCCTGCAGCACCTCGACACGGATATCAATCGTCTATATGTCGATCCGAAGACTCCCGATCCGGCGCTGGCCTCAGCGGAATTGCGGGCGCAGCGCGATCGGGCGAGGGCCGATCTCGTCGCGCGCCAGGAGCTGGCCGAGGCCATCCTCCAAGAGCAAATCGAGGGTGCGCTTCGCGACGAAGGGTTTGCGTTGGGCGGCCAGGTCATGCCCCCCTTGCGTTTCAAGATGACCCAGCTTCCGCATGTCTTGATCGTTTCGCGCCGCGATCGAATCGAACGGATCGATCAGCGCGAACTGCAGGTCGGGCTCACCGTCGATCAATTCGACAGCATCGAGCGCAGCACCGAGAAGCGTTTTGACATCTCGTCGTTCGTCACCGCGATCGGCGGATTGGGGGCGTACCCGACGATGCTGCCCGAGACCCCGTCATTACCCTTCATCATCGACACGGCCGCCCACGAATGGGTGCACAACTACCTGCTTGTCCGTCTCGCGCCTGTTGCGGTCTCGTATGGCGACGACCCTGTCGCCCGGATCATCAACGAGACAACCGCGGTGATCGTGCATCGCGAGATTGGCGCGCGTGTGTTGAAACGCTTCTACCCCGAGGCCGCCCGCGACCTCGCAATGGGCGGGGCTGAAACCGCGCTGGCCGCCGATCCTGCCCCTCAACCCGCGCCCTTCGACTTCAACGCCGCGATGCGCGAAACGCGCCTGCGGGCCGATGAACTCCTGGCAGCGGGCAAGATTGACGAAGCCGAGGCCTATATGGAGTCCCGCCGGGGGCTGTTCGTCTCGAACGGCTATTCGATCCGTCGTCTCAACCAGGCTTACTTTGCCTTCTATGGCGCCTACAACGCCGAACCCGGCGGCGCGCCGGCCGCGGGCAGCGATCCGATCGGCCCCGCCGTGCAAGCTTTGCGCGAGCGCAGCCTCAGTGTGGGTGATTTTCTGCGCGCGATCGCCGGGGTGCGGACCCTCGCCGACGTCATACAGGCTGCTAGGTAACGTGAAATCGAAATGTGTTAGAGACCTCACCCTTTGGTTTTCGACCGGCGTGCCGCGGCTGATTGGGCGACCGGTTTCGCAGGCGCCCCGGGTTTTATCGGGGGCGCCTTCCTGGGGCCGGGTTTTCCCGGCTTGGCGGTCTTCTTTGCCGGGTCAGGTTTTGGCCGCGCTGTCTGGGACTTTGTGTTCGCGTTTGCCGGCGCCTTTTTGGTGGAAGCTGTACTCCGTTGGATATCCGGCTTTCCCACTGCCCGCTTTGACGGCGTCGGTGGCGGCGCCTCGGTCTCGATCTCAACCCCAAACAGCGCGCTTAGGTCCGCCCCGCCCAATGCCGCGTTCTTCTTCGGCTTGCCAGCAGTACCGCCCACGACGTCCTGGGCCGTGACACTGATCAACTCGCTGGCGTCCACCCCGCGCAGGGTGAAAAAGAGCTCGGGCTGGGTATCGAGCCGGGCGCCGATCCCATAAAACACCGCCGCCAGATGTTTGCATAGATACGCCCCATCCGGGCACGAGCACTTGACCTTGATCTCGCGGGGCGCGGGGAAGAGACCGCTGCCCTGCTCGCAAATCGCGCTGAGCGTCGCCTGGGGCAGCTTGCCCTGCATCAGGTCCAATAGATTCGAGACGCTCCCAGCCGAGGCGGTCTTGAAGCGCGCCCAGTGCGCTTTCGACAGCGAAGCGATCTCGATCATAATTGTGTAGAGGTTCGACCCCTGGACCAGCGCGGTGATTTTGCCGGAGGTGATCTGCAGATCGATCACCGATCCATTTCGGACGTAGGTCCGCCCGCGGGGCAGGCGATTGGCGTAATCACTATACGCCTCGAGGTTGTCGCACCAGGCCTTGCCCCAAAACGTGTTCGCAATATTGCGTCCGGTGAGTCGGACCGGACTTAGTTTAATTCCCCTGGCAGCCAACGCTTTTGCCTCTTTGTCGGCCTTGCGCCTGCGCTCGGCCGCTGAAACATAGGGCTTGAATCCATATCCATACCAACTCATACGATTACTCCTCGCTGGCCGACTTCAGGTCCAGCGCCACAAAACGCAGCAATTCATCGTTAGACATCTCGGTCAGGGCGGCCTCGGCCCCCGCCCCCGGATCAAGGATCTGGGCCGAGAGGGCTTTTTTGTCGCTGATCAACGTATCGATACGCTCTTCGATCGTACCCCGGCAGACGAACTTGTGGACCAGCACGTTCCGCATCTGGCCAATCCGAAAGGCGCGGTCGGTGGCCTGATTCTCCACGGCCGGGTTCCACCAGCGATCGAAGTGGATGACGTGGTTCGCCGCGGTGAGATTTAGCCCAACGCCGCCGGCCTTGAGTGACAGCACAAAGAAGGGCGGGCCGTCATCGCGCTGGAACTCTGCCACCAGGCGCTGGCGATCCTTGATGGCCGTTGACCCGTGCAGGATAAGGCCCGGCCGCCCAAACACATCACGGAGATACACCGCGAGCGGCTCGGTCATCTCACGGAATTGGGTGAAGATCAAGGCCTTTTCGCCGCGCGAGGCGATCTCCTCGCCGAGCTCCGCCAGGCGGGCAAATTTTCCGCTCGCGGCCGGATCAAAGGCGCCGTCGCCCAGCCAGTGGCTGGGGTGGTTGCAGATCTGCTTGAAACGCATCAGGAAGGCCAGGACCATCCCCCGCCGCTGCATCCCGTCCGTAACCGAGGACAGATTCCGGCCCAGCTCGTCGACACTGCTTTGATACAGCGCGGCCTGGCGCTTGCTCAATCCGCACCAGGCGGTCACTTCCACTTTGTCCGGCAGATCGGCGATGATGCTGCGATCGGTCTTCAAGCGGCGCAGCAGATACGGGCGAGTCAACGCCCGCAGCGGCGCGAAATTGACCGGCTCGGCGTCCTGAAGACGCTTGACGTAGCGGCCAAATGCCTGCGCGCCGCCGAGCAGCCCCGGATTAAGAAAATCGTACAACGACCACAAGTCACCCAATCGGTTTTCGATCGGCGTGCCGCTCAATGCGATCCGAGCCGGCGCGCGCAGGCGCTTGACCGCGCGGGTTTGACGGGCGGCCGGATTCTTGATCGCCTGGGCCTCATCCAGGATGACCAGACGCCACTCGCGCTCGGCCAGCCAACCGAGGCGCGCCACCTGGCCATAGGTGGTCAGGATGAGGTCTTTGCCCGCCAGGAAGGCGCCGGCGCGCCTGGCATCCCGAAAGGCGGCGACTGGCGTCTCGGAGGGATGCATGACGCCCGCGACGAGGGACGGCGCAAAACGGGCTAACTCGGCCTGCCAATTGGCCAGCAGAGACGCCGGGGCGACCAGCAGGGCGGGCGCCTTCGACTTCGCCTCACGCTTAAGTTGCAGCAATACAGCGATGACCTGGATGGTCTTGCCCAGGCCCATGTCGTCGGCCAGACAGGCGCCCAGGCCGAGACGCTGGAGAAACCACATCCACTTCGCGCCAACCGACTGATACGGGCGCAGCGTGGCCTTCAGATCTCGGCCCGGATCAAAACCGGCGATGTTACCGGGTTCGCGCAGATGCTCCAACACCTCGCGCAGCCCGGCGCCGGCCACGACCTCGCGCCAGTCCGGCGTATCAGCCGAATCATCGTTTCCGTCTGGCGCGCCGATCGGCGCCCCCGCGATCAAACGCATCGCCTGCGCGAACGACACGCCGTCGCCCAGCTCGCCTTCTTCGACCCGTTTCCAATGATCGAGCACGGAGCGCAGGCGATTGGCGTCGACCTCGACCCATTGGCCGCGCAGCGAGACCAGACCCGGGCCCGCGTTCTGGATCGCCTGCCACTCGGCGGCCGTAAGCGTCTCGCCATCGAGGGTCGCACTGACCGAGAAGTCGAGCATGCTGTCTGCCCCAAAACCCACCTGTTTCTTCTCGCCAATTCGGACGCTGACCTGCGGGCGCGCGCCGCGGCCATTCGTCCACCAGTTGGGGATGCGGGTGATGATGCCGCTGGCCTCCAGGGCGGGCACTTCGCGCAGAAATGCGTAGGCCTCCGGCGGCGTCCAGGCCTGCGGCGCAAACACGGCCCGGCTGTTCAACAGCTCGCGCGCCCA
Source organism: Thermoflexales bacterium (assembly GCA_039917915.1). Classification (GTDB taxonomy): domain Bacteria; phylum Chloroflexota; class Anaerolineae; order J036; family Brachytrichaceae; genus Brachythrix. The sequence continues at coordinate 9,353 of JBDSIP010000563.1, read as the reverse complement.
GGCGCTGCCCTCCGCCGCGCGCTGCACCGGGTCGAGCAGCGAGCGCAGGGCCGCCTGATTGTTTGCGCCGGCGTAGTCCTGCAGGGCGCGGGCCAGGGGCAGATGCACCGGCAGGTCGCGGGACGACAGCCGATGGGTGTAAGTGGCCATGAACGCAAAGGGCGTGTCCGGGCTGCGTTTGTTTTCGGCGAGATGAAAGGTCACCCGGCCAACCAGATGCAGGGCCGGATTGAGCTCGGACAACCACCGTCGCCACGCGCCTGCGCGGGTCGCCTCGCGTTGGGCGTGGCCGCGAAGATCCTCCCAAAGCGCGCCGAAAACCGCGGGGCTCGCATACTCGGCCCCAGGCATGGCCGGGATGGCGAGGGTGAGTTCGGCCCCAAGCGCTTCGGGCATCCGCTCAAGCGGCACGGCCGTCGCGTCATCGGATACAGGCGCGCGGGCCAGCGTCGCCAAAAAAGCCCGCCCGAAGTCTCGCCAGAACGCCACGTCGGCAGCCAGAAGTGAGGCCGCCCCGCGCCAGGCGGCCAGGGCCAGGATTCCGGGCGCCTGACCACGCGCGAATGCCTCGCACAGTGACGGGTCCAGGGGCGTAGACGCCGTTCTATCTGCATGATCGGCGAGATACAGGTGACCGGACGGTGCCAGGGCGAGTTGGGTTGTCATGGTGCCAACGAATGCGCAGGCGCCATAATCTTCGGTCGGGTCAACGATCGAGCGACGACTTGATTAATGGAAGCCCAAAACGATGCGACAATTATGCATCCTTCGGACGCTAAAGAGGCCGCAAACTCATGTCAAAACCCAAGATCGAGGACCAAATCAAGCGCCTGCCCGAATCAAATGAGACCTGGGCAGTTGTAAATCGTCCGGCCCCAATATGGGTGGACGACGTCGATGGGGGACCCATGCGCCCGACGGTGCTGGCGATCCTGGAGGTATCGAGTAGCGCGGCGCGGTATTTCACCGTCAGCAACCGAAAGAGCGCGACCTCAGCTGAGCTGCTGGGTTTTCTATATGATGCCATGTTGCTCACCCCGCATCCGGAGACTCAGGACATCGAAACGCCCGACCGAGATTTCGAGCCTTGCCGTCCAGCACGGGTTGTGGTTGAGGGCGTTGCGTTGGCGAGCGCGCTCGCGCCGAAGCTTCGTCAAGTCGGGGTTGCGTGCGAGGGGATGGAGCGCATCGACGGTCTCGATGCCTTTGTTCGTGACATGGACAGCCACTTTAATCCGGACGATGTCGGGGGCCTGGCCAGGATTCCGGGGATGAGCGTTTTTAACCAGCAGGAGTTCTACGCCGCTGCCGCCGCTTACCACACCCGCGAGCCATGGAAGTGGATGGTCAACATCCACGTGATCGAGTTCCACTACTCCGCCGATCCGAAACCGGCTCTGGTCACCATCATGGGCAATGCGCGCCAGGAATTCGGCCTGACGATCTTCGCCGATATCCATCAGGTCGAGAAAATGCTGGCAGCCAGCGAATCTGGGCCCACCACTCGTTTCTTTCGTACGCAGGACGTGACAAGCGTCACCTTCACCTCGCCGTATGAGGGTCATTCATTCGAAGACCTGGACGACGCCGCGCGCTTCAACCTGCCAATCGCCAATCCAGATGCTTATCCCTTGCTCCTCAAGATTGTGCCGCCGGCGGCGCGGGTGGCCCCTGCATTTGAAGACGTGATGCGTTATGCGGCTTTGATGCGGGTGCTGCCCGATTTCGTGGACACCCACCTGGACGCAATAGGCAGACTGCCGCGGCCTGCCCAGGCCACGTTCGATTTGCCCGAGATCTATGCGGGACATACGATATCGCTGCGCTTTCCGGCCTATGGGCGCGCTCCCATCCGCACGCCGGAGTGGGAGGCGCGCGGCCTGGTCGATGAGGACAGCTTTTCGGCCTGGCTGTTCACCGAACTCAATGGGCGGACGCCCTTCAAGTGCAATCTGCTGCCCGAGGCAGTCGATGATCTGCGGTCGGCGGGTTTCAGGATCCGCGGCGGTCAGAAAGTGATCTGCCATAGCGTCATTGATCCGAGTGAGGAATTTTTCGGCAATGCGGAGGAACGCCAGGCGCATCAGGTCGAACGCACATTTTTTGCCGGGGGCGAAGAATATCCGGGGCTGCTGGCCGCGGTCGCGATTGGGTCGAAGCAGGCGCTGATTCCCCTCATTGACATCGACCACCAACAGCCCGATTTGCCCTGCGGAGCCGAGATCGGCGCCTATCGCCTTCTATACGAATGCGCCGACGCCGAGATGATGGACGACGAAGACATTGGAGACGGGGTCCACGACTTTGATGACCCGGACACGCTTCAGCCGGATGATATGTCGCCCGAATTTCTGAAAATGGCCTTCGACTCGCTCATGACGTCGATGTTGGGCAGCGCGCCTCCGACGTCGTCTCATTCAATGGCCAAAGGAACAATCGCCGCGAAAAAGAAGCCCAAACCAAAGAAGTGAGGACGGATCGCCGGGATATGCCGCTTCTGGACACGCTGCGCGCAAGGTAGTTGACGCAAAAGCGCTGCGCAGTCACAATACAGGGGTCATGACGCACCCCGAGCCACGACGCTCACAATTGCTGCCCGCGCTGCTGGCCGCCCAGGCCACCGACGGCTGGATCTCGGAAACCGCCGCCGCGCGGATCGCTACTGCCCTCGGGGTGCCGCTGGCGGACGTCCATGGCGTCATCAGCTTCTACGACCTCCTGCGCGCCACGCCCGGCCCTGAGATCGTCCAGCACGTGTGCGTCGATCCTGCCTGCGCCCTGGCAGGCAGCGCGGCCCTGCGCCAGCAACTGCTCGCGGCCGGGGCCGAGGTCCATGACGCCCCCTGCCCCGGTCTCTGCAATCGCGCGCCGGCCGTTCTGAGCGAATCGCGCGGCGTCTTTGTGCCTCCCGATTTGGCGGCGCGCGATCTTGTTGACGGGGACTTGCGTTGGCTCACCCCGCTGTGCGGACGCGGGCGGCCGGCCACTCTGGCTGAGTATGTCGCCTCCGGCGGAATGCGGGCCTTTGAGCGCGCGCTGCGCGAGCCCGGCCAACAGATCATCGACGAAGTACGCAAAGGCGGCCTGGCCGGACGGGGTGGCGCGGGATTCGCCACGGCCATCAAATGGGAGGCCGTGGCGGCTGCGCCGGGCCCGGACAAATACGTTATCGTCAACGCCGACGAGTCCGAGCCCGGCACCTTCAAGGATCGGATTCTGCTCGAACAGGATCCGTGGCGGCCGCTCGAGGGCGCGTTGCTGGCCGCCTACGCCGTCGGCGCAAAACGGATCTATGTCTACATCCGCGGCGAATACCCGCTCGCCCTGGCCCGAATCCATGAGGCCGTCGACATTTTGCGCATGGCCGGCTACACCGGCTCAAACGTGCTGGGCTCCGGATTCTCGGTCGAGATGGAGGTCCGCTCGGGCGCCGGGGCGTATATCTGTGGCGAGGAGACGGCTCTGATCGAGTCGATCGAGGGCAAGCGCGGTTTTCCCCGGCTCAAGCCGCCCTTCCCGGTCACCCACGGTCTGTTTGGCGCGCCCACGGTGGTGAATAACGTCGAAACCCTGGCAGGCGCCCAGGCTCTCCTCGAGCGCGGCGCCGAGGCGTATTGCGCGTATGGCACGCTCAAGTCGCCTGGGCCCAAGCTCTTCTGCCTGTCGGGCGACATCGCCCGGCCCGGGTTGTATGAAATGCCGTTCGGCATCACTCTCGGCGACCTGCTCGCGCGGGCGGGCGGGGTGCGCGGAAACCTGCAGGCCATCCTCTTGGGCGGGGCGGCCGGGGCCCTGGTCGGTCCTGAGGCGCTTGGCACCCGGCTGAGCATGGAGGACATGCGCGCGGCCGGCTTGCCGCTGGGGTCAGGGGTGGTCATGGTCTTCAACACTACCCGCGACTTGGGTGAGCCCATCCGCCGGATCGCCCGCTTCTTCGCCCACGAATCATGCGGCAAGTGCTACCCATGCCAGCTCGGCACCCAACGCCAGACCGAAATTCTCGAACGGGCTGCCGCGGGCGCCGCCCTGCCCGGAGACCGGCAGCGCCTGCTCGATGTGGGCTGGACGATGACCGACGCCTCGTTGTGCGGCCTGGGCCAGACTGCCGCGTCCGTGACACTGAGCGCGCTCAAGCGCTGGCCGGAGCTATTCCCCGATGCCTGACACCGTCCATCTGACCATCGACGGGCACGGCATCGAGACCGCCCACGGCGCCACGGTGCTCGAGGCCGCCCGCGCCGCCGGCGCGGAGATTCCAACGTTGTGCTATGACCCGCGCTGCGCGCCGAACGGGTTGTGCCGGATGTGCGTGGTCGAAAGCCAGGGCGCCCGCCTGCTGCAGGCCGCCTGCGTGACGCGCGCGGTGGACGGGATGACGATCACGACTGAGAGCCCGCGCATCATTCGGGCCCGCAAAACCGTGCTTGAAATGCTGGCCGCCTCGACCGATTTGAGCGAGACCCCCGATGCGCTGGCCCAGATTGCCGAGACTGGCGCCGACATCACCCGCTTCGCGGGCGGGCGCGTCCGCCGCCCGCCCGTCATCGCGGACAATCCCATGTTTGTCCGCGATTACGCCAAGTGCATCCTATGCTGGCGCTGCGTGCAGGTGTGCGCCGACGACGCCCAGTACGCCTTCGCCATTAATTTTGACGGGCGCGGGTTCGACACCCGGATAGGCACATTCTTTGACAAGCCACTGCCCGAGACATCCTGCGTGTTCTGCGGGCAATGCGTGGGTGTGTGCCCGAGCGGGGCGCTCAAACCACTGCGCGCCTGGGAATTGGAGCAGCGTGACAGCGCGGCGCCCTGACCTGAGCATGCTAACCCCCGATCGGATCACCACTACGACCTGCCCGTTCTGCGGGGTGGGCTGCAAGCTGCAGTTGCATATCAAGGACGACGCGATTTATCAGGTCACCTCGCCAGGAGACGCGGTGGTCAATCACGGCAACCTGTGCGTCAAGGGCCGCTTTGGGACCGACTTCATCCATCACCGTAAACGGGTGACGACGCCCCTGATTCGGCGCGAGCCCCAGACCCCCGGCGGGCGAACCCAGGCCTTTGACCGCGCGCTTTGGCGCGAAGCAAGCTGGGACGAGGCCCTCGCGCTCGTCACCGACAGGCTGACCGGCATTTATCAGAAGCACGGATCGGACGCGCTGGCCGCCTTCTCGTGCGCCAAAGCGACCAACGAAGACAACTATCTCCTGCAGAAACTCGTCCGCTCGCTGTTTCGAACCAATAACATCGATCATTGCACCCGGCTGTGCCACGCAGGCTCGGTCGTGGCCCTGATGGACGCGCTGGGCTCGGCGGCGATGTCGAACACAGCAGCCGAAGTTGCGCTGAGCGATGTCTTTATCGTCACGGGATCGAATACGGCCGAAACACATCCCATCATCGCCCTCCAGATGAAGGCGGCTGTGCGCAAGCGCGGGGCAAAACTCATCGTTATCGATCCCCGCCGGATTGAGATGGTCGACTACGCCGCGTTGTGGCTGCCGCTGCGCCCCGGCACGGATGTGCCGGTGTTCAGCGCCATCGCCCACGTCATCGCTCGCGACGGGCTGGTCAACACCGGATTCATCGAGGCCCGGACCGAAGGGTATGCCGAATTCGTGGCGTCCCTCGGGCCGTTCACCCCGGAGTATGCCGAGTCCGTGTCGGGCGTCGATCGCGGCCTGATCGTCGAGGCGGCCCGGATCTACGCCGGGGCGGCCAACGCGGCCATTTACTGGGCGCTGGGCATCCCCGAGCACACCCACGGGACCGACAACGCGGCTTCGCTCATTCATCTGGCCCTGATGACCGGGCATATCGGGCGGCCAGGCACTGGACTCAATCCGTTGCGCGGACAGAACAACGTGCAGGGCGCCTCGGATTGCGGGGCGATGCCGTGGCACTACCCGGGCTACCAGTCGGTGACTGACGAATCGGCGGCGGGTATGTTCGAGCGGGCCTGGAACGTCGAGTCCGGCGGGCTCAACCGGCAGCGCGGGCTGTCGACGACCGAGATCGTGGGCGCGATCGGCCAGACAGTCCGCGGGCTGTATGTGATGGGCGAAAACCCGATGATGTCCGAGCCCAACTTGAATCATGCCCGGCGCCAATTCGAACAGCTCGAATTCCTGGTCGCCCAGGATCTGTTTATGAACGAGACAGCCGCTTTCGCCGATGTCCTGCTGCCGGCGGCCTCGTTCGCCGAGAAGGACGGAACGTTCACCAATACAGATCGGCGCGTCCAACGGGTGCGCCAGGCCATCACCTTGCAGGGGAGTGCCCGGGCTGACTGGGCGATCGTGTGCGACCTTGCTCTACGCATCGAAGCGCAACTTGGCCGGCCGACGACGGGCTGGGCGTACGCCCATCCGTCCGAGGTAATGGCCGAGATCGCCCAGGTCATGCCCGATTACGCCGGCATCCGTTACGACCGGCTGGAGGGCGACGGCCTGCAGACCCCGGTCGACGACAGCGCGCACCCCGGCACGCCGTTTCTGTTTGCCGAGGCGTTCCCGCGCGGACGGGGCCTCTTCCGGCCGCTCGAATACATCCCCGCAGTGGAGCCAACGGACGAGACCTACCCGTTCATCTTGACGACCGGGCGGGTGCTCGAGCACTGGCATGGCGGCTCAATCACCCGCAACAGCCGGCTCGATGACCTCTTTCCCGAGGCGCTGATGGAACTCAACCCCGCCGACGCGGCGCAAGCCGGTGTGGCGGACGGGCAGCCGGTCCGGGTGTCCTCCCGGCGCGGCACGATCACGCTGCGCGCAAAGGTAACGGACAAGACCACACCCGGTGTCGTCTTCATTCCGTTTCACTTCGTCGAGGCGGCGGCAAACCTGCTCACCCTGGATGACGTCGACCCGCGGGCGAAGATCCCGGAATACAAAGCCTGCGCGGTCCGGGTCGAGCCGCTGGCGGAACCGGCGCTCCCGTCGCGGCGGGGCAGGCGATGAATGCAGAATGCTGAAATGAATCCATGGCCGCCGGAGCCCCTTTCTGAATTCTGAATTCGCAATTCGCAATTCCTTAAGCGTTATGCTTGCGGTCTATGAAATCCATCGCCCTGCTCGGCGCCTCGCACATCCACGTCCCCGGCTTTATGAAACGCTTTCGCGAGCGTGAAGGCCTGGTCATCAGCCATGTCTGGGATCACATCCCCGACCGGCGCGCCAAATGGGCGGCCGAGATGGGCGCCCAGTCCATCGCCGACCCGGCCGAAGCGCTGAACGATCCGTCGGTTGACGCCGTGATTGTGTGTTCCGAGACCGTTTTGCACACTCCGCTCGTGACCGCGGTCGCGGCCGCGGGCAAGCCTGCCTTTGTAGAGAAACCTCTCGGGATGGATGGCGCGGACTCCACCGGGATGGCTCGGGCCATCGCGGACGCCGGAATCCCCTTTCAAACCGGCTTCTTCATGCGTGGCGCGCCGGTCAATCTGTTTCTCAAAGCTCGCATTCAGGACGGCAGTTTTGGGCGGATCACCCGGGTGCGCCAGAGCAATTGCCACGCCGGACTGTTCGCCGGTTACTTCGACACCGACTGGCGATGGATGGCAGATCGGGGCCAGGCCGGGGTCGGCGCGTTTGGCGACCTGGGCGCGCACGCCCTCGATCTCCTGCTGTGGTGGCTGGGGCCGGTCGAGTCGGCCGCGGCCGTACTGGGCTCCGCCACCGGCCGCTTCGGCGACATCGACGAATACGGCGAAGGGCTGCTCCACTTTGAGAACGGCGTGGCGGCCACCTTGGGCGCGGGTTGGGTTGACCTGGCCAACCCGGTCACGACCGAGATCAGTGGCACAGCCGGTCACGCCGTTGTCATCAACAGGGACCTGTTCTTCCGGAGCCAGCACATTACCGGCGCGACCGGCGCCGCGCCGTGGACGGCCCTTCCGCCTGCCCAGCCGGCTGGATTCGACCTCTTTCTCGACTGGCTGCAGGGCAACGCCTCCACCGAGCACTTTGTCTCCGCCGCAGAGTGCGCCGAGCGCGACACAGTGATGGAGATGATGTACGCTGCGGCATAGTCCGCCACGCGTCATCGGTCATCCGTCATCCGTCATTGTTCAGCGGGCAGAATTCGTTTGCAGGAGAACGGGAGAAAGGGAAGCACTTGCAGATCGTCCTCCCGTTCACTCCTTCTCCTGCAAAGAGCCGTAGCCGCTGAACAATGACGGATGGCGCATGACTTGAACACAACTAACATGAACAAATCAAAACTCAACATCGCCGTGATCGGAACGGGCGGGATCGTGCACGCCCACATGCCCGGATGGATCGATTCACCCTATGCCCAGGTTGTCGCCGGCTACGACGCGCACGCCACCACACTCAAGGGCTGGGGCGAGAAGTATGGCGTTACGCGGCTTGCTGGCAACCTCGATGAAATTCTGGCGGACGAGAGCATCGACGCGGTCGACATCTGCGTGCCGAACCGTGCCCACGCGCCGATTGCCATCGCCGCGCTCAAGGCCGGCAAGCACGTGCTGTGCGAGAAGCCGCTCGCCCCCACGCCCGACGAGATCTGCCAGATGATCACGGCCCGGGATGCAAGCGGCAAGATGCTGATGACCGCCCAGCATTTCCGTTTCGCCGGCCACGCCCTGGCGCTCAAGGCCGAAATCGACGCCGGCGCGCTTGGCCCGATTTATCACGCCCGAAGCTGGATGCTGCGCCGCAACTTCCTGCCCACCCGGCCCGGCTTCATCCAGGAAGCGCTCTCGGGCGGCGGGGTCTGCGTCGACATCGGGGTGCATATCCTGGATCTGACCTTGTGGATGATGGGGCACCCGAAGCCGATATCGGTGAGCGGCTCGACTCGAACCACCCTGGCTCGCCAGCCGGGCGCCTTCACGTCCTGGGGCGAGTATCCGCGCATTCCGTCCAAAATCGATGTGGAAGAGCTGGCCACCGCGTTTGTGCGCTTCGACAACGGCGCGACGCTGATCCTCGAGGTGAGCTGGATGCTCCACCACGATGTCGCCGCCGGTTCAGTCGAGGACATGCGGATGTGGCTGTATGGCGAGCGGGCCGGCGCGGTTTGGCCGGCGAACGAAATCCTGTCGTCGAACAACGAAACGATGCAACACTACAAGTCCACGTTGCAGATCGCCCGCCAGGATCGCAAGCCGCATGCCCAGGAGTGCCTCGACTTTGCCAGGGCCATCCTGGACGGCGCGCCGTCACCGGTCCCGGCAGAGCAATCGCTGCAGGTAGTGACCATCCTGGATGCGGTGTACCGCAGCCAGCGCGAAGGCGGCGAAATCCGGCTGTGAGCGCTGTCGTCGCCCGGGCGGCGCGACTGCGAGGCCGGCCGCATGCGCTGGCCCGCCTCGCCGCCGCGCGGCT
>JBDSIP010000562.1:0-7131 GCA_039917915.1 Thermoflexales bacterium | reverse complement strand
CTGTGGGCATGGCACGTCATTCGCTGGCGCGCCACGACCGCTGCAGCCCAGACAATACGTTGGCCATGATCTGGCGACCTCGCGCATGTCAACGTTGAGAACGCAGCGGGTACAATGCGATCCGCTTTGGGCCTGGACGCCTAATCCGGTTTACCGATCCCAGGAGGATCCCATTACTGTGACTCACCCCTCAATCGAAACTCTCATGCGCAGTCTGCCGCGTCGTATCGACCGGCTGGGCGAATTGGCTTATAACCTTTGGTGGACCTGGCGCAGCGAAGCGCAGACGCTCTTTCAACGAATCGACCCGGTGCTTTGGGAGACGCTCGAGCACAACCCTGTGCGCTTTCTTCGGCATGCGGCCCGCAAGGACCTGAACACCGTCGCGAAGGACAAAAAGTATCTCGATCTCTACGACCGCGTCATCGACGACCTGAGCCGCTATATGGCGATGGACGGCCCGGACAAGACCTGGATGCAAAAAAGCCATCCCGATTACAAGGGGCAAATCGCCTACTTTTCGTTCGAGTTCGGCCTGCATGAATGCCTGCCGCTGTATGCCGGTGGCCTGGGCGTGCTTGCGGGCGACCATCTGAAGGAAGCCTCCGACCTTGGCATTCCCCTGGTTGGCATGGGTTTCATGTATTTGCTGGGTTACTTCCGGCAACGCATCACCGAGGATGGCTGGCAGGAAGCTGACTACGAGAAGCTTGATTTCGCCGACTTGCCGATCACGCCGGTGCTGGATGCCGCGGGCGAACCCCTCAAGGTCGCCATCGAGTTGCCCAATAAGGAAATGTGGGCGCGGGTATGGCTTGCCCAGGTGGGCCGCGTGCCACTGTATCTGCTCGATGCCGATCTGTCCGAAAACAAGGGCCAGGACCGGGCCCTGACCCAGCGGCTCTACAACCCCGATCCCGATACGCGCATTCCGCAAGAGGTGCTGCTTGGCATCGGCGGCGTTCGGGCGCTTCGGGCCATGAAGATTGAGCCGACGGTGTGGCACATGAACGAAGGGCATCCGGCGTTCCTGACCCTGGAGCGCGCTCGCGAGTTCATCCAGGATCAGGGGCTTAACTTCGAACAGGCGCACACCGCCATCCGGGCGTCCACGGTATTTACCACCCACACGCCCGTGCCGGCCGGGAATGACACCTTCGCGCCCTGGCAAATTGACCGGCAGTTGTGGGGATACTGGGATCTGCTCGGCTTGACCCGCGAGCAGTTTATGTCGCTGGCGGACCATGACGGGTTGTTCGGCATGACCGTCCTGGCCTTGCGCATGGCCTCACGGGCCAACGGGGTGAGCAAGCTCCACGGCGAGGTGGCCGGTGAGATGTGGAGCTGGATGTTCGAGAAGAACACCCGGCCGATCGGCTATATCACGAACGGCATTCACATCCCGACCTGGATTTCGCGGCGCATGCGGCGACTGTACGACGAACACCTCGGCCCGAACTGGATGAGCCGCGCCGACGACAATGAGATGTGGAAGGCGGTCTACGACATCCCGGACGGGGATTTGTGGACGATCCGCAAACATTACAAACGCATATTGGTCTCTTTCATGCGCGATCGCGCCCGCCGAAAATGGGTAACCCATACCCAGCATCCGGTCCAGACCATCGCCAGCGGCGTGCTGGTGGAGCCGGGCTCCCTCATGATCGGTTTCGCCCGGCGATTCCCGACCTACAAGCGCGCGACGATGATTCTGCGAGACATTCCGCGCCTTGTCCGGCTGATCACCGATCCGGCCCGTCCCGTGCAAATTCTGTACGCAGGCAAGTCGCACCCGAATGACGAGCCGGGCAAGCGCCTGATTCAGGATCTTTATCGGGTGATCAAGAATGCCGACACGGCCGGCCGGATGGTCTTCATCGAAGACTACGACTTGAATGTCGCGCGCTATCTGGTCCATGGCGTGGATGTCTGGATGAACACCCCGCGCCGGCCGCATGAGGCCAGCGGCACCAGCGGGATGAAGGCGGCCCTGAACGGCGCGCTCAACTTCAGCGTCCTCGATGGCTGGTGGCCCGAGGCCTGGAACGGCAAGAACGGCTGGCGGATCGGGACGGAGCAGGCCTATCCTTCCAACGAGGCCCAGGATGTGGCCGATTCGAAGTCGCTCTTCGACACGCTCGAAAATGAACTAATTCCGTTGTACTATGACAAGGACGAGGACGGCATCCCGCACCGCTGGCTGCAGTGGGTGAAGGAATCCATCGTCACCTGCGCGCCCGAGTTCAGCACCCGGCGGATGGTGTCGCAGTACTTCGACACGATGTATCTGAGTCTGAGCGAGGCGGCTCCACGCGCCGCCGCCTGATGCGCTTGCGGCCTGTATCAACAAGTAAATCGCCCCTGTTTCGCAGGGGCGGATTGCCTGTTGATTCAGCCTTTTCCAGCGGGTAGCATTGGCGCCATGAGCCGGCTAATCGATCTCATCACCGCCGAAGATCCGCGCCTGCGCGACCAGGATCTGGCCCGGCTTTGCGAGGCGCTTGACGCCGACGCGCTTGGCGCCGAGTGCGACGCGCTGGATGCCTTCTGGCGCGCGAGCGACAATCTTTACGAGCGGGTGCGGGCCCAGCTCTTCCTGCATGCCATTCACCGCTACCAGTTGCCGCCTAAATTGGCCGATGGCGCGGTGGGGCGCATCCCGTTTGCCGGCCACGAGGCGTTGCTCGTCCGCAATTACGCGCGAGCCATCGACCTGTTTCTCGCCGAGCAAGCGCAAAACGGGCAGACCGATGCAATCTCGAGCGCGTTGGCGGAGGCCTATCGCGGCCTGGCATTTCAAACCCTCGCGGATCAAGTCCGGCGGAGTGTGCGCGAGTCTCCGGGAAATCGTTGGATGTTCGACCTCACTTCGCCCGACGCGCACCCGCTGCGCGTCCGGCCGGAAACGCTGGCCTATCCCCGCATCGTGTTGCGCGAGCGCACGCCGGTGCGGATGGATCTGACCCATTGCGGCTGGAGCGACATCTTTTTTCTTGGGATGGACTACCCGGAAGGGGCGCGGGTACTGAACATCAGCATTGATCTTGCGGTGCGCGGGCACGGCGCGCCGCTCCCGCCGGTCGAGGTCTTTCTTCGGGTGATCGATGAGCCCGTGCTGCGATTGATGAGTGTCGATCTGGGCGCGACCGCCGATCTTACCCGTCTCTCGGAAGTCTTTGACTTCGGCCGGGATCACCTGGGCTTGCTCAAGGCAGCGGTCGCCGCTTCGGGGCTGGTGCCGCTCGGGCTTGAAGGCAGTCAAGCGGCGCTGGCGGACATCCTCGCGCGTGTGGCCGGCTCCGGGCGGGGCATCGAGCTCATCAGTCACGTGCGTGACATCCCCAAGGGCTCGCGGCTGGCGGTCTCGACGACGCTGCTCGCGTCTCTGATCGCGGTTTGCATGCGCGCGACGGGGCAGACATCGGCGTTGGACGGCGGTCTGAGCGAAGAGGAGCGCCGGCAGGTGGCCGCCCGCGCGATCCTGGGCGAATGGCTGGCCGGCTCGGGCGGCGGATGGCAGGATTCCGGCGGGCTTTGGCCCGGGATAAAGCTGATCGAGGGAGTGCTGTCCCGGCCCGGCGACCCTGAGTTTGGGGTCAGCCGCGGTCGTTTGCTGCCCTCGCATCAGCTCCTCGACTTCTCGCAATCCGGGCCGGATCGGGCTCTCGACCAGGCGCTCCAGGACAGCTTGGTACTGGTCCATGGTGGCATGGCTCAGAACGTTGGACCGATCCTGGAGATGGTGACGGAGAAATACCTCCTGCGCTCGAGCGCCGAGTGGGAGGCGCGTCAGGAGGCTCAACGGATACTGGGCGACGTGCTGGATGCGCTCAAGCGCCGCGACCCGCGCGCGATCGGGGCGGCCACGACCCGCAACTTTCGCGGCCCGCTCACGACCATCATCCCGTGGGCGACCAACCACTACACCGAGTCGCTTATTGCCCAGACCGAAGCCGCGTTTGGGGCTGACTTTTGGGGCTTCTGGATGCTGGGCGGGATGTCGGGCGGCGGGATGGGATTCATCTTTGCGCCCGGCCGGAAGACCGAGGGCCAGGCGTTTCTGGAGCGAATCCTGCGCGACACGCGGCACGCGCTCAACACCTCGATGCCGTTCGCGATGGAACCGGTCGTCTATGACTTTGCGATCAATCACGACGGTTCACGGGCTGTGCGGCTGACCCCCGCCGACCTTCCGGCCGGATATGCCCGGCTTCGCGCGCCGCGTCCGATCGTCGAATCGTCCGGTAACGGCGGTGATAGCGCCGCGTCCGCGGAGGTCCTGCGCGTGGTTCTTGCCGAGAACGGCTTTGACGCTGCCCAACACGAGCGGATCCGCTCCGACTTGCGGCATGGCCGAATCGGCCTGGCCCATAATCGCCTCGCAGCCCATGCCCGGATAGAGGATGTGGGCCCTGAAGATATCATCGACATGAGCATGCGCGCCGCGTCCGAAATCGGCGCGCTCGCGCTCGCCTCCGGCGAAGTGGCGATGGTCAGCCTGGCCGCCGGCGCAGGCAGCCGCTGGACACAGGGCGCGGGTGTGGTGAAGGCGTTGTATCCGTTCTGTCGAATGGCTGGCCGGCACCGCCGATTTCTCGAAGTCCATCTCGCCCAAAGCCGCAGGGCCAGCCGCGCCTGGGGGGTGGAGATCCCCCACCTGGTGACCACGAGTTACGTCAGCCAGTCCGCCATCAGCGCCTATTTGGCAACGCTCGAGCCCGAATCGCGCGCGGTGCTCTCGCCTGGGCGCGCGATCGGGCTGCGCCTGGTGCCCATGACCCGCGATATGCGGTTTATGTGGGAGGATCTGCCACAACAGCAACTTGACGCGCAACAACAGAAGATGCGCGAGGGCACGCGTGAGGCGTTGACGGCCTGGGCGGCGCAGGCGGGTGAAGGCGCCGACTACGTCGAAAACCTGCCCGCCCAGTGTCTTCATCCGGTCGGCCATTGGTATGAGGCGCCGAACATGCTCCGCAATGGCGTGCTGGCCCGTTTGTTGCGCGCGCGCCCGGCCCTGCGCACGCTGGTATTGCGCAACATCGACACGGTGGGCGCCGACCTGGATCCGGGCGTCCTGGGCGCGCATCTGCAACGCGGCGCGGCGTTGAGCTTCGAGGTGATTTCGCGCCGGCTCGAGGATCGCGGCGGCGGTCTGGCCCGCGTCGACGGCCGGCCGCGCATCGTTGAGGGGCTCGCCATGCCCCGTGAAGAAGATGAGTTTCGCCTGTCGTACTACAACACGATGACGACTTGGATCGATATTGACGGTTTCCTGGCTCTGTTTGGCCTGAAACGCGCCGATCTCGCCGATGAAGCTCGCGTATCCGACGCCGTGCGAGCGCTGGCGAATCGCATGCCGACTTACGTCACTCTTAAAGACGTCAAGAAGCGCTGGGGAAACGGCCAGGAGGACATCTTTCCGGTGTGTCAGTTTGAGAAACTGTGGAGCGACCTGACCGCGCTGCCTGAAGCAGATTGCGCCTTTTTGGTTGTGCCGCGCGCGCGCGGGCAACAGCTCAAGGACCCTGCCCAGCTTGATGGCTGGCTGCGCGACGGATCCGCGGCCCGGGTGGAGGCCCTGTGTGACTTTGGCTGATGCGCCGAGCGCCGATGTGGTGATCGCCGGAGCGGGCGCGGCCGGGTTGCATCTTGCCTGGAGCCTCAGCCGGGCCGGCGCATTCGCGGGCCGGCGGGTGCTGCTGATCGAGCGCGAGTCAAGGACCGGCGCCAGCGGCGCGTTCGTCAACGATCGAACCTGGTGTTTCTGGGAGCGCGCCGAAAATCCGCTCGAACATCTTGTCTTCTGGCGTTGGGCAAATCTCGACTTCAAGAGCCCGCGCTGGTCGGGCCGGCTCGCGCTCGGCGGCCACGTTTACAAGATGATCCGCGGGACGGATTTCCATGCCGCCATGCGCGCCGACCTGGCCGGATTTCCGGAGCTCGAATGGTGGCAGGGTGACATCACTGCGGTGCTGGACGCCCCCGAGGGTGGCGGCGAGGCGCGGTTGAGGGATGGAAGGGTCGCCCGTGGCCAATGGGTGTTCAACAGCACGCCGATTGGGGCGGGGCCGGCGCCCGGCCCGAACATCCGGTTGATCCAGCACTTTCTGGGCTGGGTGGTCCGAACCGCAGAGGATTGCTTTGACCCCGGGGCTGCAACCCTGATGGACTTTCGCACGCCGCAGGGCGGCGACACCCGCTTCGTGTATGTGCTGCCTTTTGACTCGCGCACGGCCCTGGTTGAGCACACCGTGTTTTCAACCCGCCCGCTCGATCGCGCCGAGTATGTCGCGGCGATCGAGTCGTATCTGCGAGATCAACTTGGGATCGGCACTTATTGGATTGAACACGAGGAATATGGCGAAATCCCGATGACGGACGCCAGTTTTCCGGGGCAAAGCGCCGGTGGTGGTGTGGTGAACATCGGCACGGTTGGCGGGGCGACCAAGCCTTCGACGGGTTACACTTTCAAGCGCATCCAGGCGCAATCGGCGCGGATCGCGGCCAATCTGGCCGCGGGCAGAGCGCCTCTCGCGGGGCGGGGACACGAGCCTCGACGATTTGGCTGGTATGACCGGGTGCTGCTGAACGTGCTCGCCCGCGGACGCCGGTCGGGGGCCGATGTCTTCACCGATCTGTTCAGCCGGCTCCCGGCAGGGCTGGTGTTTGATTTTCTGGACGGTCGAACCCATCTCGGGCAGGACCTGCGGGTGCTGGCTAACGCCGCGAAAGCGCCCTTCTTGGCGGCGGCGCTCGACACCGCCGCCCGGGCGCTGGGCCGACGACCGGCATGGCATTGAAACGATGTTCTTGCCGAGATCAATATCCCCCGGCGTCACCGGGGGATATTGATCTCGGCAACAAAGGCTGCTTTGACCCATGCACGGAGAAACCGGCGAACTGCGCCATGTGTACACTTCCGGCATGATTCTCGAAATAGCGTTACTGGATGTGCATCCCGGGCAAGAGGTGGATTTTGAGGCCGCTTTCGCGAGGGCCGCCCCGATCATCGCCTCGATGAAGGGCTATCTCGGGCGCGAACGAGGCGACGTCTGAGATTTCCTGACGATCTGCTTTAGCGTAGCGCATAAGGTCGATCTTGGCGCCGCTGACGGCATCGAAGGTCTG
>JBDSIP010000561.1:0-2694 GCA_039917915.1 Thermoflexales bacterium | reverse complement strand
CCTACTGGCCGCTGGGGTATCCGGATGCGGAGACCTCGCTGCGGGTGGTCGAGGCAATCGCCCGGGCGGGCGCGGACATGATTGAGTTGGGCGTGCCCTTTAGCGACCCGCTCGCGGATGGCGTAGTCATCCAGCGCGCCACCCAGGTGGCGCTCAGTCGCGGCGCGACGGTAGCCGGGTGCATTGCGCTGGCCGGGCAGGCGCGCGCGCAAGGGGTCAAGCTCCCGATGTTCGCCATGGGCTACTTGAACCCGTTGCTCGCGCACGGCGAAGCCGCCTATGCCGAGGACTGGCGCGCGGCGGGCGTGGATGGCCTGATCGTCCCCGATCTCCCGCCCGAGGAGGCGGGCACGCTCCGGGCGGCCTGCGCGGCCAATCAGCTTGCCCTGGCTCAGTTCATCGCCCCGACATCGACAAACGCGCGGATGGGCCTGGCGGCCGCCGCCGCAACTGGATTTATTTACGTTGTGCAGGTCACCGGGGTGACCGGCGCGCGAACCGAACTTGCCGCCGGGCTGGGCGATTACGTCGCGCGGGTGCGGGCGCAGGCCGGGACCACGCCGATCGCAGTTGGTTTTGGGGTCAGCACCGCCGCCCACGTGCGCGCCATTGGGCGGATCGCCGACGGCGTGATCGTGGCCAGCGCGCTGATTCTCGCCGCTGGCGCTGCCGCGGACCCGGCCGCGGCAGCCTACGAATTCGTCAAAGCGCTCAGGGAGTAAACCAAACATGTCTCAACGCAGTCTCTTCGCATTCCTCAAGACAACAACACTTTACATCATACGCACTGCCAGCCGGGCCAGCGCCGGGCTTATCGCAGCAGGCGCGCTGGCCGGATGCGGGGGAACGGCCCCGCCCACCCCGGTGCGCATCATTGTGCCGCCCACGAGAACACCGGCCGTCGCAATCCCGGTCTTGGTGGCCACCGCGGCCGTCGCGCCGCCCGTCTCAACGCCCCCGCCGACTGCGCAGCCGACAGCCCAGGTCGAGGCGCAGCCAACCGCAGCGGAAACGCCGGGTCTGCCAGCGCCAACGCCCAGCCCGGTCGCTGCTCCACAAGCCCGTGGTGAGGCCGTCGCGAATCGGGCGGCGGCGCCTCCGCGGCCGACGGCAACGCCGCGCGCGAGCGCCTGCGTCAATGTCACATTTGACGAACTGCGCAAGAAGGGGCCTCGGCCCGCGCAGTTGGAGTCGCTCTCCGACGGCGCCTGCGTCAGCGTCCGCTTCTCGTCGGGAGACGAGACTCGTTACGTTTGGCATCCCGCGGGAGCGCGATTCGCGCCAGGATCCAGCATGTATGTGCGCTGGAAGGATGGCCTGGTCTCCGTGTTCAAGAAGGACGGCGTGCTCAAGGCCAACGAGTACTACCGGGGCAGACAACAGGAATTGGCCCTGCTGAATGAAAACGGCAAATACAAGCTTCCGGCCAGCGGCAGCTTTGTCTTCGGCCTCGACGGCGACAGTCTTGTGGTGGGCCTGGTGGACACGCTGATTCGAACGCGCTAAGCAGCGCCGGCAAGCCAGTTGTGCGAATCAATATGCCTCGGCTTCGCCGAAGCATATTGATTCGAAAAGAGAGGTCCGATTGAAGCTGGGAACGTCGGTGATACACTTTCCGTCAGATCTGCAAGCCCATATTGGAGTCCTGACGTGAACATCAAAATCGATCCCGTTTCCGATACATCGCCGGTCGTCCTGCCAGAAAAACTCGGCTTCGGCCAGGTTTTCAGCCGGCACATGTATAGCCAGAAGTACTCGCCCGACAAGGGTTGGCACGACGCGGTCATTGGGCCGTACGGTCCGCTGTCGCTCGCGCCGGCCAGCGCGGTGCTGCACTACGGGCAGGAGATTTTCGAGGGCACCAAGGCCTACCGCCGACCTGACGGCCATATCAATCTGTTCCGCCCGTGGGAAAACGCGGCCCGATTCAACCGGTCGGCCAAGCGCATGGCAATGCAGGATGTGGATCCCGAATCGCAAGTCGATGCGATTGCCCAGCTCGTCGGTATCGATCATGCGTATTGCCCGCCCGCCGCGGCCGGTTCGCTTTACATCCGCCCAACCCTGATTGCCGCCGATGCGACCCTCGGCGTGACGGCGAGCAAGACCTACTTGCACTACGTCATCCTGAGCCCGGTTGGGAATTACTTTGCCGCGGGCGCCAAGCCCGTCGCCGTTTACATCTCGGACGAGTATGTGCGCGCGGTGCGGGGCGGCACCGGTGCGGCCAAGACCGGCGGCAACTACGCAGCCAGCCTGTTTGTGGCAGAGGCTGTCGCCAGGAAGGGCTATCAACAGGTGCTTTGGCTGGATGGCATCGAGCGCAAATACGTCGAGGAAGTGGGGGCGATGAATATCGCCTTCGCCTACGGCAAACATATCGTCACGCCGGCCCTGACCGGCACGATCCTGCCCGGCATCACCCGCGACTCAGTCCTCAAACTGGCGCCGGATATCGGCTACACGATCAGCGAAGAGCGCCTCGACGTCCATACCATCGTCAAGGACATCGAGTCGGGCAAGATCACTGAGGCCTTCGGCGTCGGCACGGCGGCGGTCGTTGCGCCGGTGGGTCGCTTCGGCTATGAGGGCAAGGACTACACGGTTGGGGCGGGCGACACGGGGCCTGTCGCGACGCACCTGCGCCAGGCGCTCACCGACCTTCAGTACGGACGGGCGCCTGACCCGTACGGC
>JBDSIP010000560.1:0-7511 GCA_039917915.1 Thermoflexales bacterium | reverse complement strand
TATCGCTTCCGGAAAATATTTAATACTCCAACGCCGGCGCGTCCGAATCATCGAGTAGCCGCTCATCATCAAGGATTTCGGCCGGGTTGCCGCCGGCGCCGCGCGCGCATAACGTGCGATACTCGCAGTTAGCGCAGGTCTGCAGGCGCTCGGTTTTCTCGAACGCGGCTTCGCCCGAGCGCGCTTGAATCGCGGCGACCATGCCTGCCAGACGCCGGCCATCCGCCTCGAACTCGGCGCGGCTATATGGCACCTCCACCCATGGTTGCTCCGGGAAGTTCGCCAGCCAGTAGCGCATGCGCAACCGGGCCGGGTCAAATGGCCGGCCTCCGTTGAACGGCGCGCCCGCCGCCGCGAGCGCGTACAGATACACCCTGGTCTGCAGTCTGCCGCGGAAAAATTCTGGCGGCGGTGGCTTCTGGCCGCGGAGTGTCTTCCAGTCCACGATCACCGCTCCGTCGTCGTCATCCACCGCCAACAGGTCGAAGCGCGCGTACAGGCGAGCCCCGCCCACGACACAGGCCAACTCGAGCTCGGGCGTGCGCCGGGCCGGCAGCGCTGAAAGTTCGGTCGCCAAAAAACGTTCCCACCAGACGGCCAACTCGACGTCCGCTGACGTGGCGATTTCAGCGCCCCCCGGAAGCCCCAGCAGGCGCCGCTCAATCCAACGGTGCAGCGTCTTGCCTCGGCGCAGATACGCCTGGCGGTCGACTGCAGTCAGACCTTCCGGCCCCCCCTCGACCATCGGCCAGGCCTGGCGCGCGATGAAGCGCAGATAGAACCTCCGCGCGCAGGCGTCGTAGTCGGCCAGGCTGTGCTGACTGAAGACGAACCCCGGATCGAGCTCACCCATCGCGCCCCGGTTCCGGTTTGTGGCCGACATACAGTCCGCGCCCCATCAGGCCGTCATCAAAGGCCTCCACCGTCAAACCGGTGTCGACAAAAGCCGTGAGCATCTGTTCGCGCGTCCACAGCCCAAGCTCAAATCGTTCCACGAAATTCTCGACGCCCGACGGCGTGCCGATCAAATAATGCATCTCCGTGATCGCGAGGGGCCCTAGAAGCTCGCTCACGTTCATCCTGCAGACGTGAAAGTTGCGCTGGTCGATATAGCGCGAGTGCACAGTTCCGGGAAACCAGGCGTCCGGGGTGAAGAAGGGTTCGATGACCAGCCAACCGCCCGGCGCGACGTGACGGGCCATGTTGGCGACGGCCTGGCGCAGACCCGCTTCGGTTCGGGCATGCCCAATCGCGCTGAACAGGCATACGACCGCGTCAAAGGTCCTGCCCAGGTCAAAGGTCAGCATATCGGCCTGATGCAAAGGGATGTCCCGATGCCGTTGACGGGCGATCTCCAGCATATCTGGGCTTGAATCGAGACCCTCGGCCTGAAAGTGCATTTTGAGATAGGCCAGATGGGCCCCTGTGCCGCACGCGACGTCAAGCAAGGTCGCGCCGTCGCGCACGCCCCGCGCGTCAAGAAGCCAGCGCAAGGTGTCCGCCTCGTGGGCGTAGTCCTTGAAGGCGTAGATGGCGTCGTAGATGCGCGCCGAGCGGCCGTAGTCAGGTTCTGGGTGTGTCATTTGATTCAAGGCCCTGCGCGCTGAGCGCAAGCGCGAGCGCATTGGTGCCGCTCGATCGGCGCTCGGACCACGAGATACGCAGTTCGCGTCGCGCCCGGGTGATGCCAACATACAACAACCGCATCCGTTCCGCAATGTACTCCAGGCGGGCCAGGCGCGCCAGAGCGCGTTCGTCCATATTGGCCAACCGGCCCTCCCGCAGCGCGGCCGCGATCTCCTCGAGTTGCGCGCGCGCCTCAAGGGCTGGATCGCGCCCGCCCAGATACCAGGCCACGCCCCGAAACGGCGCGTCGGCATCATGGGGAAATTCCAGGGTGTCCATGCAGGTGAGATACACCCGGTCCCACTCCAGGCCCTTGGCCTTGTGCAGCGTCGTCACGGCAACAATTCCGGGCCGGGCCACAAAACCGGTTTCCAACAACGATTTGCTCAGGAATTGCTGGCGATTGGCCGCGATGCTTTCGAGTTCGGCCGCCAACTCCGCCAGGTCCCAGCGCGAGTGCAGGGCGGCCACCCGGCGCAGGCTGGTCGACAGACTGTGCGCAATCGCCAGATCGGCATCCTGGCTGACCGTGTCGTGGGCGATCGTCAACATGAGCTGATCGATCGGCAGCGCGCTCGCCCGCACCCATTTGGACGCGCGCC
Source organism: Thermoflexales bacterium (assembly GCA_039917915.1). GTDB lineage: Bacteria > Chloroflexota > Anaerolineae > J036 > Brachytrichaceae > Brachythrix. The sequence continues at coordinate 5,283 of JBDSIP010000560.1, read as the reverse complement.
CGGCGAGGGCCTGCATTTCGGTCGCTTCCTCCAGGCTGACCTCGACCCGCTCCGGAAGCGCCGGCTCGGCCAGCGGCGATGGAAAGAGCAGCCGCTCTGCCCAGGCTGATCGCAGCAGCGCGTCAACGTGATCCTGGCGAGGTTGCCGGGCGCTGGCGTCCTCGAGCGCCCGCAAGGCACGCCGCAGTTCCATCAAAGCCTTGCCCTGCTGGGGAGACGCGCACAACGCAACGCCGCTGGCCAATACTTCGGCCACGTTGCGGACCGCCACCGAATTGCGCAGATGGTCCTCGTAAAGCGGCCGCTCGCGCCGTCCCTGATTGAGTTCGAGGCGGGCCACGATCTTCTCGCCAAACACGTTGGTCGGGGTCAGAATCGCGCAAGTTGCCTCGGGATGGTCAATGACGAAGCGCAGCGCGCCGCGCGCCACAGCGTCGGCCTGCGCGTCATCGTCGGCATAGGGCCTCGCCTGGATGCCGCCCGGGGCATCGGCCGGATTGGGCTGTGGATCACCTGGGTCCGTTGGGCGGATCAGCGTCGCGGCTGACAAGGCAAGCTGCCGCGCTTCGCGCTCGGGGTGCCTTTCCTCCGACCACAGCGCCAGGCGGTTGGCCAGCGCGTAAATCTCCGGTGCGCTCCGCCCGCTGACCGAGAGCGGCAGGCCGCGCACACCCGGCCGGCGCGGAAAATCATCCCGGAAAAAGCGCACGCTCGAGGCGGTGAAGGTCGTCATGATCGCCTGATTGGGATCCCCCACCCTGACCCAGTTTCCGCGTTCGCGCGAGAGGCGTTCCAGGATGTCCTCCTGCAGCGGGGTGCTGTCCTGGGCCTCGTCCTCGAGGATGTAACAGAAACGCTCGCCGAGCCGGCGCCGGAAACCCTCGTCATTGTCGAGGGCGGCGACGGCCCGCCAGATCAGATCGTCAAAATCCAGCCGGCCGCCCGAACGCAGAATGTCCTCGTACCGTTCATACAGCCGCGCGCCCATGCGCAGGAAAGGCGAAACCGCGGACCGACCGCCCGGCGCATCGCCGGCCTCGGCGAGGCGCGCCAGCAAATCCGCGCTCGTCCAACGTAGATTCTTGGCCATCCGGATGACCTCGCGCGCGATGGCCTCGGTTTTGTCGCTCCAGCTCTCTTCGGCCTTATCCCGCCGCGCGGCGCCGAGATCGGTCGGGATGAAGCTGAGCCAGTAGTCGCGGTTCTCGCGTTGGTAGGCGCGAGACGCCTCTGGAATAGTCTGGCGCCCGCTCAACTCATCATCCATCGCAAAATCGACGCTGATCCCGGCCAGATCCGGGCGCTCGCGGATGATGAGATAGGCCAGCCCGTGCAACGTCAAGACCCGATAGCCCACATCGGCAATCGCCCCTTCCGCCGCCAACATCGCCCGAATCCGGGCCCGGATGTTGTCGACGGCCGAGTTGGTGAACGTGACGATGAGGATCTCGCCATCGGGCGGAATGCGGCCACTCTTCAGCAGGCGGCGCGTGAGCGCCGCCAGGGTCTGGGTCTTGCCGCTGCCCGGCACAGCCGACACCCGCATCAGCCCGCCGTCGTAACGGGCGATTTCCTCCTGCTCGGGGCGCAGGACAAAGGCGGGTCGGATTGGCTCGCTCATAGCGCGCGTTGCAGGGCCCGCGCCAGCGCGCCGGCCTCCTCCTGTCCGCTCAGCCCGAGCTGGCTTGAGGCCAGATATAGCCGCTCGCCGCAGCGATCGCACAACCCGACGATTACCCGCCGGAGCATGTCCTGGCGGGCGAGATGCTCATCCTCCTCGGACCAGCGCATCGCCGATTCTGCCTGGCCTTCGGCTTCGAATCGCGCCCGCATCGCCTGCCACGCGCGCGATAGGACATATGGATGCGTCAGCGCCTGGTGAATCCGGTCGTACCACCCGGATGCGTTGACGTCCAACCAAATCTGCGCCTGCGAGCGATAGTCACCCGTCAAATACGTGTAGACCGGGGCCAGTAACACGCCATCCCCTCCGCCGTCGGATTCGCGCTCGGGCGCATATTGGGCGGCCATGACGCCCTCCGACAACAAGCCAACATAATCGGCGGCGATAGACTGGGCCGGCGCGATGCCCGTGGCAGCAAGGGCTTCGCGAAATACCCGGGCCGAGCGGGCCAACTTATCGGCGACATTCGCCCCGTCGCCATCAGCCGCCAGCCCAAAACCAGGCTGAGACAACATCTCGGCGAACAGCGTCTGCCACCACACGTCCAACGGTGGCGCGCTATCGCGCGACTCCGCCGCCCGCCACGACGACAGCCAGCGCGACAGTGCTTCATACCGCTCGCGAAAACGCATCCCGGCCCGGTCCCACACGCCTTTGTCGGCAATCAGCGGAAGGCGGCCTGGCTCCATGCGTTGGGCGCCATCGGCCAGCACTTTGGCCCGGGCCGGATCGAGCCCGGCGATGGCGACAGCAAGCGCGCGAGCAATCTCGTGGGTGCTGACGCCCGTGGCGCGGGTCTCGGCCGCGGCCAGCTCAGGATGCCCGAGCCGGGCCAGGGTCACCAGCCCGCGCGCCACGGGGTGATCGTAGAGCGGGCGCGATGGCCGCACGGCGCGCACACGCAGTCCCGCGTCGCGCAGGCGCTCCTCGAGCTCAAACCTGAGCACGTCTTCGACGTAAGGCGCGAGCACGGCGATCTCGCCGGCTGGCACACCCTGCCGGGTCAGCGCGATGATCTGGTCTGCCGCGGCCTGGACCATCGACACCCAGAATTTGCTCGTTGTGGCGAGCAGCGTCACCCGCGGCCAGCGCGACCCTCCCGCCGAAACCCCGGACGGCGCCTCAGCCGGCGCTGCGACAACCGAGGCCAGCGCCCGGCCAAACGCCGCCATGGGCCGGTTCTCGGGTGACGCCGCGGCTACCTCAACGGTGTCGCAGACCGTGCGCAATCCGCGGGCCGAACCCGGATCGGCACCCAGGAACAAGCGATAACCGCCAGGGTCATCCTCAACGACAATGGCCTCCTCGCAGCCAGCCAGCGCAATCCGGATAAAGTCGTGGGCGATCGGCGGAAGCTCCTCTACGTTGTCGAAAAGCAGAAAGCGATACTGATCGGCGATGAACTTCTGATAGGCGGGCTCCATCAGCAGGTGCCGGGCAAATACATCATGCTGCAGCGAGAAGTCCAGCGCGCCGTGATCGAGGCAGAAGCGCCGGAATTCAAGCGCGATTTCCTGGGCACGCTCATACGCCTTCAGCCGGCGAGGATCGCCCGTCCAGGCCGCGCTGAGTCGGGCCGCGATTTCGTCCAGGCCAAAACCAGCCAGGGCAGCCTTGTGGGCATTGTCGAGAAGCTGCCCAAGCAGGCGCGGCCGGGTGAGCCGGAGCTCGTCAAAGTCGGTGATGCGCGGATCAACGATCCGATTCAGGAAATACTGGGCGGCCTCGATGTCGATGAACGCCGGCTCCCTTCGCGGGTCCGCAAATCCGGCCGCCTGCGCCACGAGCGGGAAAAACAGGTCGACATGCTGTTGGGCCAGGCCGTAAAACGTGCCGATCCTTGGCTGGCCAAAAGTCCCGGTTGCGGCTGCGCGCCCCAGCGACTCGCGAAATCGTCCGGCTTGTGGCCGGCTGGCGGACAACGCAAGAATCCGGTCGGGGCGCACGCCTCGATCGAGCCAGTCAACCAACTGGGCGGCAAGCCGGGCCGTTTTGCCGCTCCGCGGTGGGCCGTGCAGATAAACCCTCACCGCCAGCCTTAATCGCCAGGCTGACAAGCGTCAGCCCAGCACTGATGCGCGTTACTTATTGCTGATGTGGACGATCTTGAACTTCATCAGGCCGCTCGGCGTCGTCACCGAGACCACCTCATGCAGCTTGCGTCCCAGCAAGGCCTTCCCCATCGGCGATTCATTGCTGATCTTGCCGTGTTTTGGGTCGGCCTCAGCCGAACCGACCAGGGTGTAATGTTCCTTGTCGGAAGTCCCGACCTCGGTGATGGTCAACTTGCTGCCCAGACGGACTTCGTTCGACGGCCCCTTCATCTCGATCAGCTTGGCGTTGCCTAGAATCGTCTCGATCGTCAGGATGCGGCCTTCAACGAACGCCTGCTCATTCTTGGCGTCCTCGTACTCCGGATTTTCCTCGGTCTCCCCCTCTTCCATCGCCTCATGCAGGCGCTGCGCGACGTCGGAGCGCCGTTTGGTCTTCAGGAACTCCAATTCGTCTTCCAACTTCTTGAAGCCTTCGGGAGTGAGAAATTCGGTTTCGTTCATAACTTTGGGTTCCGCCTGCTGCCCATACAAAAAAGCTGAGTCGCGTCCGATGCCGACTCAGTCAGGATGACGGGCGAAGATTACGTCGGAGGATTATAGCCCATGGCCCTTGCCTCTGCTATAGTCCGCCATCGCATGATCCGCTTCAACGATATCCGGAATCTCATCATCGACATGGACGGAGTGTTGTGGCGGGGCGAAAAGCCCCTGCCGCGCCTGCCTGAGTTTTTCGACACACTCCGCGAACTGCGCGTCCAATTTGTGCTCGCGACAAACAACGCCAGCCGGACCGGGAATCAATACGTGCAGCGCCTGCTTCGGTTTGGCGCAGCCGTCAACGAGGACGAGGTGTTGACCTCGCCCCAGGCCACAGCCGCCTGGCTGGTGGCCAACGCGCCGGAAGCGCGCATCTTCACCATCGGAGAGCCGGGGCTCAGCGCCGAGTTGACCCGTGCCGGCCTGCTGGTGCTGCAACCCGAGGATGCGCAACAAGCCACCCATGTCGTCGTAGGGATTGACCGTGAGATGAACTACGGGAAACTTGTTGAAGCCTGCCTCGCGATTCGGGCCGGAGCTGCCTTTGTTGGTACCAATCCAGACGTCACCTTTCCAAGTGAACGCGGGATCGTGCCCGGCAACGGGGCAACCCTCGCCGCGCTTGAAGTGTCTACCGGTGTCAAGCCGATCATCGTCGGCAAGCCCCAGCCCGAGATGATGCTGCAGGCGTTGGCCAGAATGGGCAGCGACGCCTCAAATACGGCTGTTCTGGGTGACCGTCTGGACACCGATATCCTGGCCGGGCGGAATGCCGGTCTGCCGACGATCCTGGTGCTGACCGGGGTGAGCGGACGAGACGAAGCGGAATCGGGCCCAATTCGACCGGATTTCATTTTCAACGACATCGGCGAGGTCGCCGATGCGCTGCGCGCCTCGCGGAGCGCCATTCCCGCGAGCGCGCTACAGGGGAAATCATCATGAAACCGCTACTCCGTCTCGGTGTTAACGCCGTCGCCCTTTTCCTGACCGCCCAGCTCCTGCCTGGCA
>JBDSIP010000559.1:0-3639 GCA_039917915.1 Thermoflexales bacterium | reverse complement strand
TCCTTGAGGGCCCGGTAACGCGTTTCCGACAGGGTAATGGTCAAACGGCTCATGCCAGCCTCACTTTGGTGTTTTTGCACCAATATGTTAATGTATTGCGGTGCTCCTGGCGACAAGCAACACAGCGCGCCCGGCGACCGGGTCCGCTCTTTCTTTTCAGGCTCGATCAGCTTGCTTCTCGGGAGTGCCGGGCATCGTCGCGCCATTGCTAGAATGCAATGCCGGGTTTCATTCGGTCACTAAGAAGACGCGATGACAGGCCGAATTCCCTTCGAGATGATCGATTTTGCTGACGAGTCAGCGCCGCGCCACTCCCGTGTCTTGCTGCCCTACGTGTGCGGCTCGACGCGTGGACAGGAGTGCAGATGATGCGCGCTACATCAACGACACGCGATTACAGCCTGGTCGGCCTGGATGCCGAACGGGCGGTCGCCAATGGGCTCAGCGCCGCACAGTGGTACCGCGCCGATATTTCACGCAAGCAGATGAAGCAGTTGATGCAACGTTCCGATGGTCCGGCGCTGCGCGACACCGCCATCTGGGGCGCGGGTTTCCTTTGCCTTGGCGCCGGTGTGGTCTGGCTCTGGGGTTCGTGGTGGGTATTGCCCTTTCTTGTTTGCTACGGCGTGCTTTACGGCTCATCGACCGACAGCCGTTGGCATGAATGCGGGCATGGCACCGCGTTCAAGACGCGCTGGATCAACGATGTCGTCTACCAACTCGCTTGCTTCATGATCCTGCGTGAACCAACTATCTGGCGCTGGAGCCATACGCGCCACCACACGGATACGATCATCGTCGGGCGCGATCCGGAGATCGCCGTAACGCGGCCGCCAGACATGCTCGCCGTGCTGTCCAATCTCTTCGCCATCAGGAACAGCTTTATCGCGATCCGCAAGCTGATGTTGCACGCGGCTGGCCGGCTTACAGAGGAAGAAGTAACGTTTGTCCCCGAGATGGAGCAAAGCAAGGTCTACCTGGTCGCTCGCATCTGGCTCATGATCAACGCCGCCGTGATCGGGCTGGCGCTCTATTTGAACTCATGGCTGCCGCTGATGCTGGTCGGGCCGTTGCCAACGATGTATGGGGCATGGTTGGCACATATTTTCGGGCTCACGCAGCATGGCGGGATGGCCGAGAACGTGCTCGACCATCGGCTCAATTCCCGCACTGTCTATATGAATCCGTTATTCCGCTTTATTTACTGGAACATGAACTACCACGTGGAACACCACATGTTTCCCATGGTGCCGTACCACCGTCTGCCGCTTCTGCACGAAATCCTGAAGGGTGATTTGCCCGCTCCCTGTCCCAGCCTGTTCGCGGCGTACAAGGAAATAATTCCGGCATTGCTCAAGCAGCGCAAGGACCCGGATTGGTATATCCGACGCCAGCTGCCGGATACTGGCAAGCCACTTCGACCGGAGCTGCACGGCGAAGCGGTTTCTGCTTCCGCCGAATAGCTGCCTTCGGCCGGATCGGCGCTTTCCTGTCACAACTTCAACCTATTGAACGCGAGTACGAAATGCCCTGGATCAAAGCCTGCGCCGCCAACGACATCGATGAAGAGGATGTGATTCGCGTCGATCACGGCGGCAAGGTTTTTGCCGTCTATCGCAGCCCGGAGGACACCTATTTCGCCACCGATGGGCTCTGCACACACGAACAGGTCTGCCTCGCCGATGGCTTGGTGATGGGCGACATCATCGAGTGTCCCAAGCACAACGGACGCTTCAACTACAAGACCGGCCAAGCCAAGGGTGCGCCGGCCTGCATCAACCTCGCGACTTATCCCGCCAAAGTCGAAGCCGACACCGTCTTTATCGAAATCACCTGAGCCCGATGACCGGGGGGATGGTCATTGTCGGAGCAGGGGAATGCGGCGCGCGGGCTGCGTTCGCGCTGCGCGAAAACGGGTACTCGGGGGCGGTGACCCTAATCGGCGCCGAGCGCCATCTTCCCTATGAGCGGCCGCCGCTGTCCAAGGCGGTGATGGTCGATCGCGCGGCGGGCGCCAAATTCATCTCCGGGGCGGCGCACTTCGCAGCGGCTGAAATTGTTCACCTTTCGTCTTTGTCCGTTATCGCCGTGGATCGTGTGGCGCGGGAGGTGATTTTCGCCAATGGCCAACGCCTGGCATACGAAAAGCTGCTGCTCGCGACCGGCGCCCGGCCGCGTCAATTGCTGCAGCAGGGCGCAGCGATTCCGCACATTGGTTACCTGCGCACCCTCGACGATGCGCTGGCCATCCGGGAGCGCCTGCAATCTGGCAAGCGGCTGCTGCTGATTGGAGCGGGCTTCATCGGCCTCGAGCTGGCGGCCAGCGCAAGGGCGCTCGGGGTCGAGGTGACGGTGATCGAGTTCCAGCCGCGCGTTCTGATGCGCGGGCTTCCGGAAGAAATCGCTATTGCGGTGCACGCGCGCCACAGCCAAGAAGGTGTCGAGATCATCACTGGCGCGGCAATCGCTTCGGTTGAGGCGGGCCCCGCTGCCGCCCGAGTGATGCTTTCCGACGGCCGTATTCTGTGCGGCGACATCCTGGTCGCCGGCATCGGTGCCGTGCCCGCCACCGAATTGGCGCAAGTCTGTGGCCTTGGCATCGATAACGGCATTGCTGTCGATGAAAGATTGGCCAGTACGGATTCTCGCGTCCTTGCCGCCGGCGATTGCTGCTCTTATCCGCTGGGCCTCTATGGCAGCCGCCGCGTTCGCCTGGAATCCTGGCGCAATGCGCAAGACCAAGGAGCGTTGGCTGCACGCAATATGCTGGGCGCTGCCGAAGCGGTGTCGGCGGTGCCCTGGTTCTGGTCTGATCAATACGAACTGGGACTGCAGGTGTGCGGCCTGGCCGACGGCAGCACGACTGCGGTGCGCCGCGACCTTGGCAACGGCGCCTTCCTCATCTTTCATCTGGCAGCGGACGGAACGCTGCTCGCCGCCAGCGGTATCGGCCGCGGCAGTGCCGTCGCCAAAGACATCAAGCTTGCCGAATTGCTGATCGGCCGGCGTGCCCGCCCAGAGGCTGGGTTGCTGGCTCTGCCGGATGTCAAATTGAAATCATTGCTCGCCCCCTGACCGTAGCAGGAAGTAAACCATGAACGACCAGCGCCCTACCGTTGCGGCGAGCGCGTCGGCGCCTTCACGCAATATGCCGCCGACATCGCAAGTGGAGCCTTTCCCGAGGCACGGCACACAGTGGCCATTCCTCCCACGGAACTACAGCAATTCCTGGATTTCTCGGCAAGCGTTAAGCCCCAACTGATTGTGAGTTGCCTGATTTCCCTGTCACAACGCAATGCGCGCGCTGCCGAACCATCGCTTGATTGCGTCATGAAATTGGCAGCGCATCATCCCTCGAGGGCAAATTCGAAGATCTGGCAATTGGCAAGCGTTTGGCCGGTCAAGTTGTAGAAGAAGGTGCCATGACCGACCACGGCGATCAAGCGTTCCGGCCGCTGCAACAATAAGCGCTTGAATTCCTGGGCTCTGGACTGAACCATCTCCATTGGCTCTACGCATATTCCACGTTCGTCGGGTTTGCCTTCGTTGTGCCACCACACTTCCGGTAGATGGTCGAGCGCAAACGTTGGAAATTCCTTCGAGAGCAATGCAGGGTGGCGGCCTATGTCGCAGCTATTT
>JBDSIP010000558.1:0-2534 GCA_039917915.1 Thermoflexales bacterium | reverse complement strand
CCACCAGCACCCTTGTCCTCGGCCTGCGCGCGCTGGGGGCCCAGGCCGATTACACCATCCCCAATCGGGTCACCCACAGCCATGGCCTCAATCGTGACGGGATCGCCCGCGCCCGCGAGGACGGCGTTGGGCTGCTGGTGACTTGCGATTGCGGCGTCACCGATTTCGCCGATATCGCCTACGCCGCAGCACTTGGCCTCGATCTGATCGTCACCGATCATCACGATCTGGCGCTCGATGCCGATGGCATGCCGCGCCTGCCGCCCGAAGCGCTGGCCGTGGTCAACCCCAAGCGTTTGCCCGCCGGGCATCCGCTTGCCAACCTGCCCGGCGTCGGCGTCGCGTACAAAGTAATCGAAGCTCTGACGGCCGCGGTCAACCCAATGATCTGGCCCGACCCGCTGCTCGATCTGGTCGCCCTCGGAATCGTCGCCGACGTCGCCCACCAGGCGGCCGATACGCGCTATCTGCTCCAGCTCGGGCTTCGGCGCATCCACGACAATCCCCGGCCCGGCCTGCGCGCACTGCTACAGATGTCCGGCCTTGACCCCGCCCAGGTCACCGCCGACGAGATCGGCTTTCAGGTTGGCCCGCGCTTGAATGCGGCCGGCCGACTTGACACCGCCGAGCTCGCGGTTACGCTCCTGACCGCCGCGACGGATGCGGAGGCCCGGCCCATCGCCGAAAAGATCGAAGCCCTCAATCTCGAGCGCCGCAAGCTGCAGCGTGCGGTCGAGGAGAGCTCCGAGCGGCTGCTCGCCCAGCACCCCGAGTGGCTCGAGCGGGCTGCCCTCATCATGGCCTCGTCCGAATGGCATCCCAGCGTGCTGGGTGTCGTCGCCTCAGGCTACGCCGAGCGCCTGCATCGTCCAGCCATGCTCATTGCCGGCGACGAGAACGGCCCGCCTGCCGTGGTGCGCGGATCCGCCCGCGGCGTGCACGGCCTCGATGTGAACGCCGCCATCCTGGCCCAGGGTCACATGCTGTTGGCGAGCGGCGGCCATCCGCTCGCGGCCGGCTTTGCAATCCCAACCGATCGGATTGCCGAGTTTCGCGAAGGAATTGACGCCTGGTTGCGCAACCATGCCCGGGCTGATCCGGCAGACGCCGGGGCGATCGGCGAGTCTTATCCCATCGCCCTTACAGATGCGGCTGAAACGTTGTGCGCTGAGATCGAGCGCCTGGCGCCCTTTGGTCCCGGAAACGAGCGGCCGATTCTGCGCGCCGCGCCGGTGCGGATGGCCCGGATCGAGCCGCTCGGCCGCGACGGTCGGCATCAGCGGCTGTGGCTGCGCGATGAGGCCGGCGCCATGCGCGAGATGGTGTGGTGGCGCAGCGCCGGCCAGCCGGCCATCGATGGCCCGTGCGCCGTCTACTTCACCCTGCGCCGGCATGTGTATCGCGGCCAGGAGCGCGCCCAGATGCAGTTGGAGCGCCTCGTTGCGGCGCCCGCGCTCAACGCGGCGCCGGCCGCCGAGCAGATGCCAGCGCGCGCGGTATCCCACCCGGCCGAGTCATCGCCTGCGCCCGCACATGCGCCTGCTCCCGCTCGGGCGCTTGCGCCCGCGATCACCGCGCGCTTCTACGCCATCGATGATCGGTCGGCGCTGGATCGGCCCGCCGCGTTGGACAAAGCGCTCGCGGAATACGGCCCGGAGGCCGGCTTCGTGTATGGTTTCTTGCCTGGCCGTGAGCGCGGCCCGCTTGACCCTGGCCCACATTCTGTCCTGATCATCCTCGATGCGCCCCCGGGGCTCGCCGATTGGGAGCGCCTGGTCCAGGCGGTGGCGCCGCAGCGCGTCGTGCTGCTGACCGCGCCACCGGATCCTCATACGGATGCGCCCGACACGCTCGTTCGCCAGGCGCAGGGTTTTCTCAAGACCGCTCGCCTGCGCGGAGACGACATCGATGACCCGGCCCTGGTTGCACGAATGGCAAAGCGGATCAACCAACGCGTCGACACGGTCAAAGCCGCAATCGATGTCGCCTTGGATCGCGATCCCGCTGCGCGCGGGCGGCTGGCCTATGCGCTCGAGGAAACGTTTGCATTTCGGCGCTACTTCCAGGCTGTGCCCGCCGCGGAGCTTTAGTCATCAGAAACGTCATCCCCCGACGGAACCGGGGGATGACGTTTCTGATGTCGATCGCGGGGGCGGCCTTAGTCTTCCAGCGCCAGATCCACATACTCCTGGCGCACAATCTGATCATCGCTGATCCCAAATTTCGCCAGCGCATCGGAGATCACCTGGGCCTTGCGTTCCGCGTCGCGCCGGCTCCATGTGCGGCTCTTCAGCTCGATGAAGTACCCGTCCCGCTTCGGATTGGTCACCCGGTCGACGTTGAGAAAGAGCTCCTCATCCTGGAAAATAAGTTCCCAGCGCAGGCGATCCTTCTCGATGGCCACCTCGCGCGCCGGTCTGAAGTATTCGCGATAGAAGCGCAGGCTGCGGTCGGCCGGCGCGATGAAGCGCGAGCGCGACAGCAGGATCGAATGCGAGAATTCGCGATCCTTCTTGCCGCCCACCAGGGTCAAC
>JBDSIP010000557.1:0-4980 GCA_039917915.1 Thermoflexales bacterium | reverse complement strand
CTGGCGCCGGCCGGATGGTTACCCGAACAGGCCGGCGCCGCCCCGGACGTGCCTTCGGTCGCCCAGAACCCGCGGATGGGCGTGAACTTCGCCAATTACGGCACCGGCACTGGCTCAACCTCTTATCCCCAGGCGAAAACGGCCGGGGCGCGATATGACCGGGTGACTATGAGCATGCAGGCGATCGCCACCTATGGCTGGGGCGGCTACGACGCGTTGATTGCGGCAGCCAACAGCCAAACGATCGAAGTGCTTGGCACGCTTGTTGAGCCTTCCGCCTCGGCCTGCCTGGCGCCGCCCACCGACGTGTGGTGCGTGCCGAAAGACCTGAATCTGGCCTGGAATCAATCGAGCTGGGGGAATTGGGTCTTTCAAGCGGTCAACCGATACAAGGCCAACATCCATGCCTGGGAAGTTTGGAACGAGCCCAACTTGGAGGGCTTCTGGATCGGCGCTGACGCGCAATACGCCCTGCTCCTGAAACAGACTTATCTGGCCATCAAGGCGGCGGATCCAACCGCGACGGTCGTCTTTGGCGGCATATACCGTGGCAACAATATTGGCCGCACGGTTGGTTTCTGGAACGCCATCGTGGCCGATTCGGACGCGGCCGCGAACAACTACTTTTTCGATGTCATGGGTTACCACCTGTACGACGGCGGGCATTGCTCGACCTTCGATGAAATGGGCTATATGAAATCCATGATGCCCGCCGTGCTTCAGGCAAAGTCGTGGTGGATCACCGAGAGCGGGATCCGGGTTCTGCCCGATCCAGCGCCCGGATTCGCGACGCCCTATCAACAGTCCTCCTGGCTGATCACCAACTACACTTACGCCCTCTACAGGGACGTCAAGCGCTACTATTTTTGGCGAACAACGGATGCCGGCGACACCGCGCAACCATGGGGCCTGATAAATGACGCAGGAACGCCCCGGCCGGCCTACACCGCGTATCAGGTCGCTGCACAGTATCTGCCCACCAGCTTTGCCTTCAACGTCCGCTACTTCTTTGAAAGCAGCCCGAACCAGACGGCCAACCGGATCACCTTCTACGGCACACCCCTGGGCCGGGTGAGCGTCTTCTGGAATATTGGGCCGAATCCTCAGACCCTGACGACGTTCGCGGTGCTGAATACCGGCACGCTGGTCGCCCAGGATGGCAGCACCTCCACTTCGACGGCGGTGAATGGCACTCGCACGTTCAATCTGGCTGCCGCCCCGAGTTTCAACAGTTGGAATCCGGGCGACTGCCTGGTGGGAAGCCCGCCGCTGATTCTGATCGAGAAGGACACCAAGCCGCCGGTCGCGACGATGAACAGCCTGCCCTCGGTCAGCAATTCGACCCTGGTCGGGCTGTCATGGACGGGCACGGACACGCTGGGGGCCGGCGACCATGGCGCGGCCGGCATCTGGTGGTACGACGTGCAATACCGGGTGGGCGCCGGTCCCTGGCTTGACCTGGTCGTCGATACGACGAGCACGTCCCGATCCTTCATTGGAACGCCGGGGGTCACCTATTCCTTTCGGGCGCGCGCCTACGATTGGGCGGGCAACGAACAGACCTGGGCAAACGCCGCCGTCGTGAGCACCCAGATCAGCGCCAATGCGAGCGCGCGCCGATACTTCTTCCCGATCATGCGACGTTAAACTCTGGCTCTCCAAACCATGCGACTTTCCTTTCGCGCAACCCTGATTGCCGCCCTGGTCACCGCCTGTCTGACCTTCGGTGGATCGCGCCTCCAGGCAACAAACCCAGTTGACCTGCGGCCGCCGCCGGCTGATCGCCCCGGCCAGGCGCGCCCCAGCGCCCCGCTGCCGGAAGATGAGGACGTACCGTTGTCCTTTCTTGATCGCTATCCGAAGCCGGTGGCCGGCCGGCTTGATCCGCGTTTTGTCCCGCCGACGCGGGTGCGCCCGCTGGATCTGTCGGTCCCAAGCGCCGGCCTACAGAACATGCGGCTGGGACTCAATTTCAGCAATTACGACGATCTGTATCCCGAGGCGCGCGCAGCCGGGGCCAGTCACGATCGGGTCACCTTCAGCATGTCGACGACCGAGCCGGATCCTGGGCGCTACTTCTGGGCCGACTATGACAAACTCGTCGCGGCGGCGACAGCCCGCAACGTCCAGGTGCTCGGGGTGCTGGTGGATCCGCCCAACTGGGCCGGTGACGCGACCCAGCCGCATCCGGTCTGGTGGGTGCCGCGCGGGCTCGACCGGCCATGGAACGACCCGGCCAACGTTTGGGCGAATTGGGTCGGCGCGACCGTCCGGCATTACCGGGGCAATGTGCGAGCATGGGAGGTCTGGAACGAGCCCAACATCGAGTTCTGGGGCGGCACGGCGGCCCAGTTCGCGCGGCTGCTCAAGGTCACCTATCAGGCCATCAAGGCCAACGACCCCGGCGCGACAGTGGTCTTTGGCGGGGTCTACAAAGCCAACAACTGGGGGCGGGTGCAGCAGATCCTGGCCGCCTTGAAGGCCGACCCGGAAGGCGCCCGCACGCAGTACTTTTTCGACGTGTTTGGCATTCACGTCTACGACGCCGGCATCTGCGACCCGTTCGATTTGATCGGCGCCTTGAAGAAGAACGTCGACGAAATGACGAGCCCGCATCCCGTTTGGGTGACTGAGAGCGGCATCCGGGTTTGGCCGTCGCCCAATCCAGGCTACGCCCTGCCCAACGAACAATCCTCATTTCTCGTTCAGAACTATGCCTACGCGCTTTATTCCGGCGCGGAGCGCTACTACTTCTGGCGGGCCAACGACGCCGGCGACCGCGACCAGCCCTGGGGCCTGTGGACCGACGCGCGCCAGGTGCGGCCATCGTTCACCGCGTTCCAGGTCGCGGCGACAAAGCTGCCCATCACCTACACCTGGGCGTTTCGGGAGTGGGCCAACGGCGGGGCGGTGAGCCGGATCACGTTCTATGGCACGCCTCTGGGCAAAGTGACGGTGATCTGGAACGCCGGCAAAACCGCCCAGCGTTACGATCTCGGCGCCGCTCTGGCCGTCGCGACGGTGACCCGCCCGGACGGGAGCGCGGCCCAACGCACGCAGACGAGCGGCGCCTGGGCGTTCGATCTTCCGGCGGCGCCCAATTTCCGTTGGGCAAAACCCGGCGGAGAATGCCAGGTCGCCAGCGAGCCGCTCATCATCACCGAGCGCGACACCACCCCGCCCACGATCCGGCTCGGGGCCACCCAGATCGGCCCGAACGTGGCCCGGCTCACCTGGCAGGGCTTCGATCCCAACGGGCGCGGCGACGACGGCGTGTCGGGGATCTGGTCGTATGACATCCAGATGCGGATCAACCGCGGGCCCTGGACGAACCTGGCCGAGTGGCAGACCACGACTTCGCTGCGGGTGCCGACCCGGGCTGGCAACACCTACACTTTCCGGGCTCGCGCGCGTGACCGGGCCGGCAACGAGCAAAGCTGGGCGAACGCGCGGGTGGCTGTGCTCTTCGCCCGCTGAGCGCCCATGAGCCTCGACAACATCCTGCGCCTGTCGTACTGGACCGACAGCGCCGTCACTGCCCAGGCGGCCGGGCCGGCGATGTGGCTGGTCGTCCTTTTTGGGTTTGTTCTTGCCGTTGTGCCGCTGACAGTGCCGCGCTTGCGAAACACTCGGATATGGCCGCATGTCGCGGCGGGCGCGATGGTCACTGCGGTGGCGCTCGGGCGGCTCTTCGCCATACCGGTGCTGGGCTGGCGGCTGGGCTGGCTGCTCGCCGGCCTGCTCTCGGGCGGCGCAGTCCTCATTGGCGCAGCGCGAGCGGCCTGGCGCGACGGGGCGCTGGCCGATGCTGTCGCGGCGGCCGGATTTGGCGAGCCGGCCCGGGCGGTGGTCTGGCGCTGGGATGTTGCGGGTCTGTGGACGCTCGCCCACGCGCTGGGCATGGCGGCCTGCTTTGTAAGTATGCGCCTGCCGGCTGTCTATGGATTCGCGGCCGTGGGCCTGGTGGCGGGTCTTGGTCTGTTCGCCCGGCGCAGCCGGCGCGGGCTGGCCGCCCTCGCCCCGTTCATCGCTGCCGAAGCCATGTTGGCGGCGCGGCTGCTGGCCTCGGCGCTTGCGGGCACGCCCGCCGGGGGAGCGCTGCCACAGCCGTTCGAATCGCTGCTGAACGCGCCTCTGGCGACCTGGGTTGCCTGCGGTCTGGCCCTCGCGGCGGCCTGGCGCATGCTTGCGGGCAGGCTGGCCCTGCCCTTCGCAAAGGCGTCGGCGCTGGCCCTCGTCGCCGGGTGCCTGGCCTGGGGCGCGTGGTTGGGGGTGACCCTGGCGACCCGGGGTGTGACGGGCAGCGATCCGTATGCCTACGCCCAGATGGGGGTCGACCTGGCCCGGCGCGGGACGCTGACCCATTCCTTCCCGCTGGTCCGCATTACGTATGAACTTGGTATTCCTTCCGAGCCGGTCACCCACATCGGGTATCGCGAACCGCAGGACATTCGGCGCGAGGCGCCGACGGTCTGGCCGCCGGGATACGCGGTCTTCACCGGCGCAGCCTATGCCCTGCTCGGCGAGGCTGGGCTGTACGCGGTCACGCCCGCGCTCGCAGCGCTGGCGCTGGTCCTGGCCGGGCTATTGGCCTTTCGGGTGGCTGGCGGCGGCCCGCGCGGCTGGGCGGTCGCCGGGCTGGCCGTGGCGCTGACCGCGACTTCCTATCAACAAGTGGAATGGCAGCTCATCCCGATGGCCGATATCGGTTCGCAGGTGCTTTCGCTCGGGGCGCTGCTTCTGGCACTGTTGACGCCGCGGCGCGGGCGACGCTGGCTCGCCCTGGCGGCCGGCGCCCTGATCGGGTTCGCATTTGACGTGCGCTACACCCAGGTCCTCATCGCGCCGGCAATTGCGTTGGGCCTGTGGCTGGCACCTGATGCCTCGCGCCGCGAGCGCGCGATCCGGATCGGGCTGGCCGCGGCCGGCGCGCTGGGTGCGGCGCTACCGGTTTTGGCCTATCACGTCTGGGCGTTTGGC
>JBDSIP010000556.1:0-3009 GCA_039917915.1 Thermoflexales bacterium | reverse complement strand
GGATGCCCCGGCGCATCGCCACGTATGCCGCAAATCGCGGCTGGGAAATCTCGAACTTGATCGCCACGATCGGCGCCTTTGTCATCGCGCTTTCGGTGCTGGTCTTCATCGCCGCCTTCTTGAAGCTCATCCGTCAGCCCAAGGTGTCGGAGAATCCGTTCGAGGGGGACACCCTCGAGTGGTTGACCGACTCCCCGCCGGCCGAGTACAACTTCAAGAAGATTCCGGTTGTTAACAGCTTGCGCCCGGTGTGGGAACTGCGCACCGGCCTGAAGGATAAGCAGCACTAGGCTGGCCGTTCTGACATCATGAATTACGATTTGCCTGCCCTATCGCCGGCCCGGCGCTGGCGGCAGGTTGCGGCGGACGCGATCGCGCTGACCAAACCCAAGGTTGTCGCGCTGCTGCTGTTCACGACCTTTGCGGCGATGTTCCTGACCCCGAAGGGTCTGCCGTCGCTGCCTCTCGTGCTGGCAACCTTGTTGGGCGGCTATCTGATGGCGGGCGGGGCCGGCGCCGTCAACATGGCCTACGACCATGACATTGACAGGCTTCTGAGCAATCGCACCCGGATCCGTCCGGTCGCGGCTGGCCGCGTTTCGCCGGGCGTTGCGCTGGCATTCGGGCTGACCCTGGGCGCGCTGTCGTTTCTCGTGTTTGCGGCCTTTGTCAATCTGTTGGCGGGCGTTTTGTCGCTGGCGGGTTTCTTCTACTACACCGTGATCTACACGATGTGGCTCAAGCGCAGCACGCCTCAGAACATTGTCATCGGCGGCGGCGCCGGCGCGATCCCCGCTCTGGTAGGCTGGGCGGCCGTGGCCAATGGGCTGGATCTCACCGCGCTGTCCCTGTTCGTGATCGTCTTTATGTGGACGCCTCCGCACTTCTGGGCGCTCGCCCTGATGCAGACCCGCAACTACGCGGCGGCGAAGATCCCGATGATGAACGTTGTCGCTGGCGAGGCCGAGACACAGCGTCAGATCTGGCTTTACACCCTGGTGCTTATCAGCTTGAGCCTTGCGCTGGTGGCGTTCGGAATGTTTGGCCTGATCTATCTTGCGGGCGCGGCTTTGGCCGGCGGACTTTTCATCTGGCGCGCCTGGCGTGTGCGGAGCGATCCGACCCGTACCGCGGCGTTGGGACTGTATCTTTACTCGATGGCCTATCTGGCGTTTCTGTTTGGCGCAATGGCGGTGGATCGCATCGCTTATCGCGCGCTGGCAGGCTAATCTGAAATGGCGGCTCGATCAAACCCATTTCCAGAGGCGATATCGCCGCTCCGGTGTATGCCGGGACGGGAATTTCGCCTCCGGATTCAGGTTTGGTGAAGTGTTCAAATTGATATGATTCCAAAAGCAAAGGAACGACAAGCGTTTTTCGTGGTCCTGATCTGTTTCGGGCTGGTGGCTATTGGCATCGCCCTGGGCGTGATCTGGATGAATATGTATTCGATTCGGTGAGCTCAAAACCATGGACACAAACACAGTCACTCCCGCTCAGGTCGAGGATGCTCACGAGGAAGAGATTCATATGCCGCCGCCGAGCTGGTCGCCGATCATCCTGGCGCTTGGCATGACCCTGCTCGTCTTTGGTGTTTCCCTGGCCAGCATCGTGTTTGTCCCGATGGGCGCCGTGCTCATCCTCATCGGTCTTGGCACTTGGATCTACGATGAGATCAAGAACGCCAGCGCCCACGATCACTAATCGACCGGTACGTTATGTCTCTGAACGCCAAGATACGCCCCGCCGAAGCGGAGGGCATGCCCTTCCGCTCGCGCTCGAACAATGGTCTGCTCGGCGCAACCGCGCTGATTCTCGCCGAGAGCATGTTCTTCTTCGGTGTGCTCTCGGCCTGGTTTTTCCTTCAGGCTTCCAGCCTGAGCGGCTGGCCTCCGGCGGATTTGCGGCCGCGCGAGTTTGCGCTTCCGGTCATCAACACCTTTGTCATCCTGATCAGCGCCATCGCGTTCGGATGGGCCGAACGCGGGATTGCGGCCGGCGACAAGCGCAGGCTCATCGTCGGGGTGTCCATCGCGGCCGGGTTGGGGCTGGTGTTCATGACCCTGCAGACGATTGAATTCAGCGGCCTCGGATTCCGGGCCCAGGGCAGCACCTACAGCTCGATGTTCTTTGCCCTGCTGGTGTTTCACATCCTCCGCGTCTTTGTGGGTGTGGGCTGGATGGCGGTCGTGCTCATCCGCGCGGCGATGCATCAGTTCGATGCTAAGCGACGGACCGTTGTGCAGGCCTGCGCGATGTACTGGTATTTCATCACGGTCATCTGGCTGATCGTCTTTGCAGTCCTGTATTTGTTGTAGGCAGGCGATGACGGCGCGCCGGGCCATCGTATTCATCTGTATCGCTGCGATCCTGGCGGGCGTTTTCAGCCTTGCCGCCGCGGTTTTGACCCGATGGATGGCGGCCGCGCCGCCGCAGGCGCCGCTCGTGGTTCCGCTGGCAAACATGTCGCTCACGCTCGACGCGCAGGGGCTGGGCACCCAGGTAATTGAGGGCACGAGTCTGACGTTTCGGGTCCAGCCTTATCCGCCGGTTGCCCGTGCACCTGTCACGATTGCGCTGGTCGCAATCGGGCCGGATGGGGGCCTGGTGCAGTTCGCCCCGGCAGTCGCGGTGTCGGCGCTGAATCAAGTTCCGGGACCTGGCGCGCCGATGCGTCGCCTGCCCTCCGGCGGCTATGAGTACGCCGGCATTCTCTTTCCAACGCCGGGCTTGTGGCGAATCACGGTCGATGCCCCGATTCTGGCCGACTCCGCGCTGACGATCCCGATTGATGTGACGGTGCGTTGAGTTGTAGGCGCAGCCTTCAGGCTGCGCCATGCGCGGCAATGGCTGCGCCATGCGCGGCAATGGCTGCGCCATGCGCGGCAATGGTTGCGCCATGCGCGGCAATGGCTGCGCCATGCGCGGCAATGGTTGCGCCATGCGCGGCAATGGTTGCGCCATGCGCGGCAATGGTTGCGCCATGCGCGGCAATGGTTGCGCCATGCG
>JBDSIP010000555.1:0-14379 GCA_039917915.1 Thermoflexales bacterium | reverse complement strand
GCCCAGAAGCCGAAGTCGGCCGTCAGCACGGGAGTGGAGGTCAAATTTGGCACAACGATGGAGGTCAGGGTGCTCGCCACGTAGCTGTTCGGGTTGAAATAGGTGACAAGATCCGCATCAGCCGAGTCAACCCTGGCGATATAGCTAAGGCCAGTCGCCAGGTTGGTGAAGGTGTACAGGCCGGACGCAGTCGTCGTCGTGGTCAAGATTCGCAGGTCGCCGGTGTCAATGACGCCGTTGCCATTGCTGTCCTCATATAGCCAGACCGTGACGTTCGGAATGTTCGTGTCTGTCCCGGCATCGAAGCCGCCGTCGAAGCCCACATCGTTGAAGACCTGGTCGCCAATCACGCCGGCGCCGCCCGGCTGGAGACCGAAGTCGGCGGTCGTGATAACGGTGCTGCTTCCAAGGGTGTAGGTGGCCCTGCCATCCAGCGGGCCCACTGGATCGCCCGTCACGGTGTATCCCGCCGGCGTGCCGACGGTGACCGTGTACGTGCCGGCGATCAGCCCGTTAAAGAGGTAGGCGCCGTTGGCGTTGGTCGTGGTGGTGATGTTCACCCCTGACGAATTGGTCAGCGAAACAACGATGCCGGGCGCGCCTTCCTCGCCTGTATCCTGCACGCCATTCCCGTTCCAGTCGCGCCAGACCGCGTCGCCGATTGAGGAACTGGCCACGGTCACGCAAGCGGTCGCGGCCACTGAGCTCGTGGCGCTTCCATAGGCGGTCGAGAAATTGTTGCAATACGTGCCGGCCGTCGTCTGGGTGCTCACCTGAGCGGTGAAGACGATGACGGCTTGCTGTCCAGGCTGGATCGCCAGAGCGGACGGAAGGCTGATGGTGACCGGCCGGGTGCCGGCGGCGCTCGAGCCCGAGGTCACGTCGGCGCCGTTCACGATCACGCTCTTGAGACCGGTGAAAGTGAAGCCCGCCGGCAGCGTCTCGTAGACCTTGATCGGGGTGGACGAGGCGCCGGTGCCGGTGTTATTGAGGTTGATCGTATAGGTGACCGTGCTGCCCGGCGAGACCGCCGCCGGGGCGACGGACTTGGTCTCGTTCATGACGGGGATGGCGACGCCGACAATGGCCTGCGTTGTGGCCGCACCCTGGTCCGTATTCATCACCATGGTGTTGGCGAAAACGCCGGTCGAGGTGCCCTTGACGGTGATGACCGCCGACCAGCTTGAATTCGGGTTGATCTGGCCGACGCTCCATGTCTGAGGGTTCGTTCCCGTGGCGGCCGGGACGGCGCTGACGAACGTCAGACCGGCTGGAAGGGTGTCCTGGATCGTGACATTGGTAAGCGTCTGCACGCCTGTGTTAAACGCCTTGAGCGAGTAGGTGAAAGTCTCATTAAAGCCAACGGTGGGCTTGGAAGGCTGCTTGAACACGGTCAGGCACGGGCTCCAGGATGCCTGGGTCGGGTTGAAATAGCGCCAAAGGATGTCCTTGCCGCCGCTGCTGATGCCGGCGTCGCCGGAGAAGGCCATCGCGGTCAGGGGCGGACAGCCGCTGGGCAAGAGGATGGAACTCGGGTCGTTGACCCTGATCGCCACCCGGGCATATTCGGGCGCCCCGTTGAAAATCCGGCCGACGGCAAAACGGATCACCTTTGGGCTGGTGTTGTCCGACCATGAGCTGGTCGCCGACAGGGGAGTAGCGGGGCTGAGGGCGAAACCCGTGCTGCTGGCGTCCAGGCTCGTGTCAAAAACCGCGAGGGACAGATTACCAGGCGTGTCATTGGAGACCTGGCTGCCGGGATACTGGATGCGGCGGAAGGGCCCAGGCTCAATCGAATAGGTCGGGATGCCCGCCGCAAGGGTGTTGGTGATGCGGAACTGCCACTGATAACCGCTTTCGGGGCCGGCGACCGGGCTGCCGAGCCCCCACGGGCCATCGCCGCGGCAAACCGAGTCGAAAATACAGGTCGCCGGGGCGCTCATGCCCAGAGCGCGGAGCTGCTCGACGTCGTAGTGAGTGACCGGCACATCATTGACCTTATCGCCCCGGTTATTGACGACGTTGCTGGTGACGCTGCCCCAGCTTCCATAGGCTGTGCGGGGATCAGTCGAATAGAAGATTCCGGTGTCGCCGTAGAAGCCATACAGGGTGCCCAGGTTGGCGTTAGCGGCGCTCGACGGTTTGGAGGTCAGGCCGTTGATATTTGGGCCGAGGGTGAAGTTTTTGAGCTGACCCGTCGGGTCGCTTGTGGCGATGACGGTGCCAAACGCCGGTGCCTTCTTGATCGGAATGGGGGCAAAGCCGCCCGGAACCGGTTTGACATATTCGGCGTTGACGACCTGGGTGCCGGTCACCGGATAGAAGTCAAAGTAGCCGCCCATGCCATCGACGGTGCCGATGAAGTTGAGCCCGCCGAAGACGATGGTGATGATGTCGCCGGTCTGGATCAGGGGCTGGCTGTTCTGGACGCGCGACTCAAAGAGCGGCTGGGAGGACGGGTCCAGCGCGATGAACGAGATCTCCATCTGCAGGTTGTGGGCGGCGGCCGTCTCAGGCGCGCCGACCAGCGGCTCGAGCTCGGGCGGTTTAAGCGTGGCCACCGCCGCGATGCCCAGGGCGGAAACCACCTGAGCGGTTGCAATTACGATGCGCAACACGGTCGCCAGGGACCTTTTGTTCTGTGTGGGATTTTTCATTTCTGGCCTGCCGCTGGTGTGAATCTCAATGTCAACGAGTTACTCGTCTTCTCGCGTACACCGAGCATGTCGAATCCTTCACACTCAGTCGCGATGCGTTTAATCACCCACAATGCGCCTTGGAACGTCGCACTTCTGTCAGGGTTGGGCTGATTTGTTTGTAGGCCCGGGCCGAAACCGCTTGTCGGTCTCCGTCCTACAAACGACCTGAAAGCCAATAGGGAGCGCCCGACGGCCCCAGCGGCCCCTTCGACCAGCTCAGGGACCAGCTCAGGGACCTTCTATACGGCCGGACGCGATGAGCCGACCTTTTATTGGTCCAGCACGTTCGCGGAATTGCGACTTTGCAGGAGCCGTGTCGGGCGATCGGCGGCTGCCTGACAGTTGAACGAAGAACAGAAGCTATGGAAGATCGAGAATTCACGGCTCTTCGGTTCGCCTTCGTTCTTCTGTTAAAAGAGCGCGACAGGTCCCTGGTTTGGCGATGGCCGGCGAGATAGTGCTGTGGTACGTTGGGCAAATGAAGAACAGCGACCGGCCGGGTCAACAATTCTGCTGGGCGGACCGGGCGCTTCAAAACGGCGTGTTCGTGCCCAAGGTGTGGCCATCTCCGAGCGGGGCGCTCCTGGTTCCGATCCGGAAAGTTAGGTATGGTGGGTAAGGCGTAATTAGGTGGACGACCCTTGATCAAACCTTATCTACTTGACCGACCTTACCGACCTGATCAATCCCTGCCGAACCCGCCTACGACTCGCCGCGGCTTTCGAGCCCAGCCCGGTCAAGCACCGTGATTTTTCCAGACTCGAGACCGATCAGCCCCAATCCTTCCAGAGTTTTCAAGGTCCGGGCGACCATCTCGCGGACCGTGCCGATCTGGCTGGCCATCTCCGTCTGAGTCAGGGGCACAACCGCGTCGCCCCGCTCGGCGGATTCGGCCCGGTCGAGAATCAGCCGGATCAGGCGGCCTTGCACCGTATGCAGGGCAAGCTCATCCACCAGGCGGACGAGCCGGCGCTGGCGCCTGGCCAGGTCCTTCATCATGATCATGGCGAGGCGGGGCTCCCGATCCAGGAGGGCTTGAAACGCAGGCGCCGAGCATACGAGCAATTCCACGTCGCTGAGCGCCTCAAGACTGGCCGGGCACGGTCCCCCGTCGATGATCGGGACAAGGTTGATGTGATCGCCCGGCCCGGCCACATGGATGACCTGCTCGCGCCCGCCCTTTGACATGCGAAAGATCTTCACCCGCCCGCGCAGCATCACATACATCGCCTCTGCGTTGTCGCCCTCGATCTGGATGATCTGGCCGGCTGAAAAGCGCCCCACTGTGGTCGCTTCGACCAGCAGGTGAACCCACTCCTCAGGCAGCGCCAGCGCCGAAGCCATCGGCTTCATCAGCTTGAGCAGTTCGGCTGACGGCATCGGAACACTTTCGATGCGATTCATGGTGTGACAAAAGTCATAGCGCCCAGGCCCCCGATCACCTAGCCTGATCAGCGCATGCCTGAAGTCGATCTGTCCAACCCGAACGCCGACTGGCGCTCGAATCCGGTTCCCCCTACGGAGCTCGACACCGCCAAGTGTAGCGCCTGTGGGGCCGACATCCCTGGCGGATTCGCCTGGGGCATCCACCCGGACGGTACAGATCCAGTTGGCGATGCCGAGCCGACCTACACGATCGAGTTCGCGCTCGATCAACGCAATCATCTAGAAGGAGAATCCAAATGAAGTTCCGCATTTCGCCCGTCGTGGGCATCCCCCTTTCCATCGCGGCATTCCTGTTGTCGTGCGCTATGTTTTCTCAGGTGTACGGATGGCTGGTCCCGACACCCAAGGCCACCCCGGCCCCGGCGGTGGTGGTTCCGCCCACAAGCGCGCCAGTTGCAAAGGCGCCCACAACCGCCCCGGTCGCCGTCGCCGCGGTGCCGGTCTCGAATCCGGCGAATCCGCCAGCCCAGGTCACGGGCACGGTAAAACTCGAGGGCCCGGTAATCGAGATCCTCGAACTCAAGGCGGTGGACATCGGCTACAGCCCGAACAACTTCCTGGTCGAAAAAGCCGGCCGCTACAAGATCAAGCTGGTCAACAAGGGCAGCATCATCCACGACGTGGTCTTCGCCGATGGCACCAAGATTGAGGCCAAGTCCGGAGAGACGGTCGAGGGCGACGTAATGGTTCCGCCCAACGGCCTGATATTCATCTGCTCGCTGCCCGGCCACAAGGAGGCAGGGATGGTCGGCGCGATCTCGGTCAAGGGTTCGGCCGCCGTCGCCAACGCTTCCGGCGGCAGCGACCATGGCGGGCCCGCGCCGTCGACCGACGTCCTGCCCGATCCCAAGGCCGCGGCGCCCGTGCTCTTCAACCCCGCCGCGCCAAAGGCCCTGGCGGGGACGGTGCACAACATAGACCTGGTCGTCAAGGAAATGCCGATGACGGTGGCCAGCGGCTTTGTCCAGGCGGTCTGGACGTTTGGCGGGACCGTGCCAGGCCCGGTCATCCGGGTCAAGGTCGGCGACCTGGTCCGAATCCGCCTGGTAAATCCGAAAGACAGCAAGTTGCCCCACTCGGTTGACTTCCATTCGAGCATGGTGGCCTGGAACGACGAAATGACCTCGATCAATGCGGGCGAGGAAAAGATTTACGAGTTTAAGGCCGAGTTCGCGGGGGTGTGGATGTATCACTGCGGCACGGCCCCGGCCCTGCACCACATCGCCAACGGGATGTACGGGATGATGATCGTTGAGCCGAAGGAAGGCCTGCCGCCGGTCGACTCCGAGTTCGCGTTTGTCCAGAGCGAATGGTATCTGGGCCCGCAGAAGGAACCCGTCAGCTTGTCCAAAGCCGCCGCCGGCGCGCCCTCTCCCGACTATGTCGTCTTCAACGGGGTGGCCAATCAGTATGTGGACAACCCGATCCAGATCAACACCAACAAGCGGGTGCGCGCGTTCGTCTTGAACGCCGGGCCGAGCATGGACAGCTCCTTCCACATCGTCGGGACAATCTTCGACACGGTCATCAAGGAAGGCGTGAGCCTGACCCCGGATAACAAGGGCAAGTGGGGCTCGCAGGCCGTGGATCTCTCGCCGGCACAGGGCGCCATCGTCGAATTTACGATGGCCGAAGACGGCTTGTATCCAATCGTCACTCACGCCTTCAACTTCGTTGGCCGCGGCGCGCTGGGTCTGTTCAAGGCCGGGACGGGCGAACCAAAAAAGAAGTGATGCGTCCATTCGCAGGCTTCGGCTGGCAGCGTGCCCTCCCCACCCTCACGCTGCTGGCCGCCCTGACGGGTTGCCAGGGCGGGCAACTGCGCGGCGGGGTGTTCGAACCGCCGCAGCCCGCCCCCCCGGTGGTCCTCAGCGACCAACGCGGCCAGGTGTTTGACCTCTCGGCGCAGACGGGCAAGGTGGTTCTGCTCTACTTCGGATACACCTACTGCCCGGATGTGTGCCCGACCTCACTGGCTGACATGGCCACCGCCCGGCGTGAATTGGGCGCCGATGCGGCCCGGGTCCAGGTGGCCTTTGTCACGGTCGATCCGCAGCGCGATACGCCCCAGGTGTTGACCCGCTATCTGGGCGCCTTCGACAAGACATATCTTGGACTGACTGGCACAACGGTAGAGCTTAAGCGGGTGATGGACGCGTATCAGGTGAAGGCCGTGCGCCAGGGCCCAGCCGACTCAGCCAGCTATACGATGGACCACACCGCGTTCATCTATGTGATCGACCGGGCGGGAACACTCCGCGAGCTGATGCCGTTTGGAACAAAGGCGGACGACATTGCCAACGACGTGCGGCTGCTGTTGGGGGAGAAGTGAGCGCAGACGGCAAGCGACGGACGGCGGGCGGTCTTCGGGCTGCCGTCGGCGGTCTCGTCGTACTACTGGTCCTCGCCGCGCTGGCGTTTGGCGCGGCCTGGCGAACGGACCAAGCCAACCCACGCGAGCACGAGTTCCTGGTCATCGTTCCAAAGGGAACGGCGATCCTGCAATCGCGGGGCCAGGACAGCTTGATGGTGCCGCAGAAGCTGCGGTTGACCCTGGGCGATCTGGACACGCTGGTGATCCGGAACGAAGATGACTTCACCCTGCGGGTGGGTCCGTTTCGGCTGGAGGCCAATCAGCAGTACCGACAGCGTTTCCGCTCGCCGGGAGTCTTCAAGCTGGTTTGCGCCACGATGTATCACGAAGACCAAGTGGAGATCACGGTGGTGGAGAGCCCGGATTTGTGGCGGCGGATGCTGGCGATGAGGTAATGCGACGGGTTATCGCCAAGCGGCGAATTAACCGCGGGCGGCGGGGACATTTAGCGGCGTGCCCGCTCCGAGAGAGGCGGCATCAAGCACCCCAAAGCAACGTCATCCCGGCGAAAGCCGGGATCCACAAGTAAGCCCGTTGGACGCCAGAACAGATTTCCGTCTGCCCGCTCCGCCGTCGGCTCGAATGCGACAATCGACCCATGCCAGTCAACCCGCCGATTCGCCATCCGGACTTTCCATCGCGCAACATCCCGCCCCGCGAGGTCGATGTGTGGCTTCCGCCGGGTTATGCAGGTGGGAGTGCCCATTACCCCGTGCTCTACATGCACGACGGGCAGAATCTGTTTGCTTCGGTCATCCCCACCGGCAAGACGCCCTGGCGGGTGGACGAGGCGCTGGCGGAGTTAGTTGACTCAGGCGAGGCCCGGGCCGCCATCATCGTGGGGATCTGGAATAGCGGCGAACGCTGGCGGGAGTACGCGCCTGAGAAGCCGATGGCGCGGGTCAAGGATCCGGCGGCGCGGGCGCGCTTTACGGAGCGGGCCGGCGGCATCTCCTCCTCAGGCCGGTATCTCGCCTTTCTGGTGGACGAGCTCAAGCCGTTCATCGACGCCGAGTACCGCACCCTGACCGGGCGGGCAGACACGATTGTGCTGGGCTCGAGCATGGGCGGGTTGATTTCGTTGTACGCGATCAGCGAATACCCGGAGGTGTTTGGCGGCGCGGGCTGCGTGTCGACCCATTGGCCGGCCGGGGGAAACGAGCTGGTCAACGCAATGGCCGATGGCCTGCCGGATCCGGCCAGCCACCGGCTGTATTTCGATTACGGCACGGAGACCCTCGACGCCGCCTACGAGCCCTTCCAGCTCCAGATGGACGCCCGGCTGACTACGGCCGGTTATGCGCGCGGCGCCAACTGGCTGACGATGAAGTTCGAAGGCGCCGCGCACAACGAAGAATCATGGTCGAAGCGGGTTGACCTTCCCCTAAGATTCCTGCTTGGCCCCTGATCGTTCAGGAGAAGGGAGAAACGGGCAGGTGGACTCTCCCGCGAAGGAGGAGTCCACCTGCCCAACTGTTCCCGTCGCGCAAACTCGGCTTAAGTCGGGCTCGCGTTCAGGTGGACTAGTTCATCCACTTGCTGGCGAACTGCCATGCATTCTTGTAGCTTTCGATTGCCGTGTCGAAGTCGCCGGCGAGCGCCTTCGCGTCACCTTCGGCCAGGTTCTGATTGGCTTTGGCGATGTCCTGCGGATCGGCGCCGGCCGGACCCGCATCGGCGATCGCGGTGACGGCCAGGTTGCGGTCGACGGTCACGAGGCCAGAGATCGCGCTCACGATTCCGGGGGCCGGGGTCGTGATCTTCTGCAGTTCGCTGACCGCCTTCTTCTCATTCTCGAAGACCTTCTGGCCCTTCTGGGTCAGCCACGAGGCCCCATTCCACAAGTCGGGCGCCAGGCTATCCTCGATGGCGCTGATGGCCTTGTTGATCGACTCGTCGGTCTTCTTGTCGCCGGTTGGCAGCATCCCGGCCAGGCTGGCCCGGATCATCAGTTTCGCGGTCTTCGCGGGCGTGTACGACGCCATCGACAGATTGTCGATCAGGAAACCCTTGCCGGCATTCGCTGGCGCGGCCGTGCCGCTTGTGCGAAACAGAATCGAATCTACTGTCCGGGTCGGATTGCCCTCGCAGAAGCGGAAGTAATCCTCCCACGACGTGCCAGTGTGCTTTAAAACACCATCGACGTAAACTCGGACGACATCGTTGCGCTGCCCATCGACAAAGTCCATTACGACACGAACCGAGTGCTTCACGTTTCGAGCCAGTCCTGTCGCCACCGCGGTGAATACGAAGGCGTCACTGCCGATGATGCAGCCATCCGAAGGATTGCCAACGGAGCCATACGGCGCGACATCCTGATAGTCATAGAAGTTGACGTCGAGGCCGCCAGGCGTGTCCGCCATTTGGATCCAACTCATGCGTGCGCCATCGCCTCGATCCGGGCTGGCGGTGAATGCAAGCTTGGGCTGCTCAGCGCCAGGTACGGCCGAGGCAAACTCCCAACTTGCCTCGAAGCGGCTCTGCCGAGTGCCGCCAGACAAGCCGCCGCTGATCGCGCTGGATTCACCCGCCTCGTCGAGCAGTGATTTTGAGAACGTCTGGTCGCCAAAGCAACCAGAGGTGACGGCGTTGGAAATCCGAAGTGTTTGGCCTCCGAAACCCGGAACTGCCCAGTACGCGGACGTGCTCGCAACCGCGTGGTCATACAAGGCGCAACCCGAGCCCGCGGCACCCAGGCTGCTCCAGCCATCCTGCCCATTGATGGTGCCAATCGTGTATGTGGGCGACTCAAAGTTGATCGGCCCGACTGTATCCGCGCGCGCCGATTGCGGCCCGCCGACCGTCAGCAGGAGCAGCGCTCCGGCAGTGACGAGGCTATTAATTTTCTGCAACATTTCGAACCTCCAAGACAATACATAAACCTTAAGAGTGAGACACTCAAGTGTCAAAGACAATCGAACATCACCCTGTTGTGCCAGCGCCTCGCGCAATGAAATACGTTCAGCCCAAATGTGCTGCGATCTTCGAAATCCAACCTCCTTTGCCGACGCAAACATAATTGGCGACCAGGGGCAAAACGATTGCTATATAAGAACGATTATACACGCATTCAGCCGATCGCCCAGCGGAAGGTCTTCATCACGCGCATAACGATTGAATCAATTAACGCCACTCGACATCGCCGGGCACATCGACGCGGATCGGCCCGAGCCTCGATATTCTCCTCGCCCATGCTCCCCATGCGCAGGCGTAGACGTGCGCGCGGACACAGGCGGAAGCGCTCTTGACCGACGCGCAGGGCAACGTGCGCGGCGCGCGGATCCGCAACCTTCGCGCACTCGAGGACGTGCAGGCCCGGATCGTCATCGCCGCGGATGGAACCGAGTCGCAAGCCGCCCGCTGGGCGGGGCCGAAGACCGTGCCGGCCCTGGCCGACCTGTATGCCTGCCTGCAAGCCCTGCTGTGCGCGCCGCCCGGCCAGTGGATGCCGGATGTGGCCGCCCAGACCGCCATTTATGCGCTTCAGGGCGATGACGTTTCAGCGTCTGCGTTGAAGACCCACGACAACGCCGGGCAATCGCGCTACGGGCGCAAGCGGGCGCGTTTGCTCAGCCTGGGATACCTCTGAAATAGTTGAAACAAATATCCCCCGCCATGGTGTACGCCGGGGCGGGGATATCGCTTTCGAACACAAGTTCTGATAGGGCCGATACTAGGCCCATGAGCCAGTCCATTCCCGCCCACTCGCCAACAATCGCCCCGTTCGGGTCGTGGAAATCGCCCATCGCCGCCGATCGGGTCGCCTCAAAGTCCATCCAATTGGCCGAGGTGTCCGCGGATGGGGCCGACGTGTATTGGATCGAGCTGCGGCCGGCCGAAGGCGGGCGGAACGTCATCGTCCAGCGCAGGCCGGATGGCACAACGCTCGATCGCACCCCTACGGGGTTCAACGCCCGGACCCGCGTCCACGAGTACGGCGGCGGCGCGTATGTGGTCGCCAATGGCGTGCTGTGGTTTAGCAACGACAGCGACCAGCGCCTGTATCGCCAAGCCAGGGACGCCGCGCCGAGCGCCATCACGCCCGAGGTATCCTACCGTTTTGCGGATGCCATCTTCGACCGGGCCCGGAATCGCTTGATCGCCGTGCGCGAGGATCACACGGGCGCCGGTGAAGCGATCAACACGATCGTTGCGATCCGCGCGGAGGGTGACCTGAACGGCGGGACCCTCCTGGTATCGGGCAATGATTTCTACGCCGCGCCGCGGCTGTCGCCTGACGGCGCATACCTGGCCTGGCTCACCTGGAATCACCCGAACCTGCCGTGGGACGGGTGCGAACTTTGGGTGGCGCATGTGGACGAGGCCGGGACAGTGGACGCGCCGGTCAAAGTCGCCGGCGGGCTGCACGAGTCGATTTGCCAGCCCGAGTGGTCGCCAGAAGGGGACTTGCACTTTGTATCGGACCGAACGGACTGGTGGAACCTGTGTCGCTGGCGCGTCGGTCATGTCGAGGCGCTCTGCCCGATGGCGGCCGAGTTTGCTCAGCCGGCCTGGCAATTCCGGATTTCCAACTATGGTTTCGCCGACGGCGGGCGGATCGTGTGCGCGTATACCCAAAACGGTCTGGGCCGGATTGGCTTGCTCGAGCCGGGCGCTGACAAGCTGAGGCCGGTTGAGGGACCGTTCAGCCTCTTTGGGTCCGTCCGGGTTTCGGGTAAGCGCGCCCTGATGCTGGCCGGTTCCGCGACGGCGCCAATGGCAGTGAGCGGGTTGGATCTCACGACCCTCACCTGGTCAGCGATATCCAATGCGGCCCCTTCGGAAATCGACACCGCCTACTTCAGCGTGCCGCGGGAGATTGCGTTTCCGACCACGGGCGGAGCGACCGCCCACGCACTTTACTATTCGCCTGAAAATCCAGACTTCACCGCTCCAGACGGCGCACGGCCGCCACTCCTCGTGCGCAGCCATGGCGGGCCAACCAGCGCGGCGAATGCGGCCTTCAGCATGGGAGTGCAGTACTTCACCAGCCGGGGCTTTGCCTTCGTCGATGTGAATTACGGCGGAAGCTCGGGCTATGGGCGGGCGTATCGCGAAAGGCTCAAGGGCCAATGGGGCGTCGTCGACGTCGATGATTGCATCAACGCGGCGAAATACTTGGTCGGCCAGGGGCTTGCCGACGAGAACAAGGTCGCCATCGAGGGCGGCAGCGCGGGCGGCTACACCACCCTGGCAGCGCTGGCCTTCCGCGACTACTTCAAGGCGGGGGCCAGCCTGTTCGGGCTGAGCGAGCTCGAGATCTTCGCCAAAGAAACGCACAAATACGAATCGCGTTATCTGGACGGCCTGATCGGCCCCTACCCGGCCCAACGCGAGCTGTATATCGAGCGCTCGCCACTGTTCAAGGCCCGCGACATCACCGTTCCGGTGATCTTCTTCCAGGGTGACGAGGACAAGATCGTCCCGCCCAACCAGGCTGAGCTGATGTTCGAGGCCGTCCGCGCGCGCGAGATCCCGACCGCGTATGTGCTCTACAAGGGCGAGCAGCATGGCTTCCGCAAGGCCGAGAATATTCAGCGCACGCTGGAGGGCCGTTTGTATTTCTACGCAAAGGTATTCGGCATCCAGTTAGCAGATGACATTACGCCGTTGGAGATTGAGAATCTCTGAACCTGTTGAATGACCACGCGAATATGACAGCCGCGCATTCCCAGGCGGGCAGACGCTCCAAACGCTTTCGTGGCTGACGGGTCGGCGTTCCAAGCGCTGGTGTGCGCGGGCGGCCGACGGGTCAGCGCTCCGAGCGCCTGCCGGGGTAACGCTCGCCCAGGCGTACAACAAGCGCTCGGAGCGCCCCCTTGCGTTTCGGGGCGCGCCGCCGCGTTTTATGAGCGCTCGGAGCGCTTGTTCTACAACCGGGGCAGGTTGCGGCAGGTAGGCGCTCCGAGCGCTGGCGTGCGCGGGCGGCTGACCGGCGGCCTGGCCCACACCTCGGGCGCTATCGGGAAAAGGTTGCCTGGCGCGTGCCGAGCAGGGGGAGATAGAACCCGGCGGCGATCGCGCAGTTGAGAATGACATTCACCCAAACTCCGTGATAGACCGAAATCGCGGTATCAGGCACAAACCAGGCGGTGATGGCCAGCGCGATGCCCACCCACGCCCAACGCTCGCGGCGCAGAAAGGCATTCCGGGCAATCCCAACCAGAGTAACCCCCCACCCGACAACCGACATCCCGAGCACGCCATAGATGAAGGCCTGGAAATTGGCGCTCCCAACGGGCGCCTGACCCTGCCAGAACGCTGCGGCGATGGATTGACCAAGGATGGCGTCAAAGAGCGCGGTCTGATTTCCAAATGCGACGAACAGACCCAGGACGATCAGGCTGATGCTTTCGGCCAGCATCCAGCGATCCCAGAAGCGGCCGGTGGTGGCGGCAGAGCGGGCGGCGAAAAGTGTTGTCATTTTTTTTGTCTGTCCTCAGAGATGAAGATCTCTTCAATGGGTTGCCCGAACAGGCGGGCGATTTTGAACGCCAGGGTCAGGCTGGGTTCGTATCTTTCAGTCTCGATCGCGTTGACCGTCTGACGCGACACTTCCAGGGCGGCGGCGAGATCTGCCTGGGTCCACTCCTGCTCAGCCCGGAGCACGCGCAATCTATTCTTCATTGCCTACGCATAGCGCCGGCGCACAACGGCGTAACACACGCCATAGGCGACGGGCAGAACCGCCCAGGCGAATCGCAGCGCGGTGTGGCGCGCGCCCGCATCCATCCAATCCGCGAGCAAACCTGCGCACATCAGACCGACCACCCCCACGGGCACGGCCACCGCCAGGGCGGTCAGATGGATGCGCCGCTCGAGCTCGTCCAACCGGCGCAAGACGGAGATCAACAAGGCCATGAAGACGCCGAACATCGGCACAGGCAGCAGGGCCACCACCGGGCGCACCCCGGCCGGCAACAGCTCGGAGCCGATGACGGCCAGGGCCAGCCCGTAGTCGAAGAGCCAGCCAATGCCAAGGATCAACAACCAGCGCTCG
Organism: Thermoflexales bacterium; assembly: GCA_039917915.1. GTDB lineage: Bacteria > Chloroflexota > Anaerolineae > J036 > Brachytrichaceae > Brachythrix. The sequence continues at coordinate 860 of JBDSIP010000555.1, read as the reverse complement.
CGCCGGCGACGGTCAGATTCGCAAGAATTTGGAGGCGTCGTCATTGCGAGAGATAGTAAAGCATCTTTTACGAAAAGTCAAGTATGCTTTACATATTGGTTGCGCGAACGGCGATGGCATGCCCGCCCTATCGGCTGCGGCTGCGGGCCACTGGCCATGACATACACATTTCGCATACATCCAGAGCGGCGGCCGGCGGGCAAACCCGAGTCCGGCCCGGGAGTCATCGGCTGGCCGGAGTCGAACGATACGCCTCTGCCACCCGCATCCTCGCGCCCCTCGACTGCGCGCGGGACACTTTCGAATGTGACCCGTGACGGAGCGGGAATGGCGATTGGAAAAAACGGCGCGGCCTGGGCGAACAATCGTTAGGCATGCCGGGCAGTTCGCTCGCGCGGCCCTCACGTCTCGGCCGGCTCGCCAACGCTGAGATCGCGCTCCCAACCCTCGGTCTGCAGCACGATCCGCTCGAGCGCGATGGCCTCGCTGTTCGCGTCCAGCTCAGACAGGGCGACGTATTCGGAAACCCAACAGCGAAAGACCTTCCAGGCTTTGACGAGCTGGCCCTGTTCGTTCAGGAGCTCGATCACGATATCCTTGCGAAAGGATTTGAGGGACATCTCGGCCCCGTGGCCGGCGCCGGGCTGGAGCGCCTTGTTCGCCCAATCTTCGAAGGAAGGGTCGTGGGTGACCCCGCGCTCGAGGACGATGGGGGCGAAGACCCAGATCCAGGGAGACACCCGCGACGTGTTCGGGGCATCGCCGTCGCGGTGGAAGATGGCTTCGGCCGTGCGCCGCAACTCGGATACACGCTGGATGCCGGGCACATAGCGCCCGTCCCACTTGACCCGGAACTTGAA
>JBDSIP010000554.1:0-12890 GCA_039917915.1 Thermoflexales bacterium | reverse complement strand
GCGTCCATATCGGCCTGGCTGGTCGTGGTCAGGCGCGGGTCAGATTTGACCGTAAACGTCTGGGTGTACGTCTGCTTCCCGACGGTAAGCTTGGCCCGATAGGTTCCGGGCGGCACTTGCGGCCCGTCCACGCTGTAGTCGCCGCGGCCGGCCTTCCTTTCGGCGAGTTTCACCGCCGGGGCCACCCGCAGGTCCCATCCAAACCGGTTGAGCCCTTCCTTCTTGCCCAGGATCGGATCGCGATCCTCTTCCTTGACCTCATCCTGCGCCTTGCTGCTGATCGTCCGCAGCGAATTGCCGGCATGATCTTCGAAGCTCAAGGTAATTTCTTCTTTCGGCGCTGTCTTGAGCCAGAAATGGACGAGCGCGCCCTGTGGGCCGTTGTGCCCGGCGTCAAGCGGCCGGCGGACTTTTCCGTTGGGGCCTTCCTTCATGTCGTAGACGTATACCTGGGCGCCCGCCCAGCCATAGGTGACCGGCGCATTCGCAAGCGGTCCACCCCATCCCAGATACACCTTGTAGCGCACCGTATCGCGGGGCATGAGCAGCGCGGCCCGCGCAGCGACCGTCTTGTCGTAAAGCTGGCGCAGCGCGGTGATGTCATCGAGGATCCAGATCGAGCGGCCATGGGTGGCGGCGATCAGATCGCCATCCTTGATGTACAGGTCGTGGATCGGGCAAACAGGCAGGTTGGATTGCCAGCGCTGCCAGGTCGCGCCATCATCGAAAGAGAGATAGACCCCCGTTTCGGTCCCGGCGAAGAGCAGGCCTGGGCGCTCCGGATCTTCACGGATCACCCGGGTGAACTCCGTCGCGGGTATGCCCCTGGTGATCTTGGTCCAGGTCTTGCCGTAGTTGCTGGTCTTGAACAAATACGGCTTCGTGTCGTCGAGCTTGTAGCGGGTGGCTGCGACGTAGGCTGTCCCGGCATCGTGGGCCGACGGCTCGATGATCGAGATCAGCGCCCACTCGGGAAGGGTCTTGGGGGTGATGTCTGCCCATGTGCGCCCGCCGTCGTGCGACAACTTGAGCAACCCATCGTCTGTGCCCGCCCACATCACGTCGCGTTCGAGCTTGCTCTCCTCGAGGGCGAAGATCGTGCAATACGACTCGGCGGTCGTGTTGTCCAGGGTGATCGGTCCGCCGGAGGGCTTGAGCTTTGACGGATCATTGCGGGTGAGATCGCCTGAGATCGTCTCCCAACTGCTGCCTTCGCTGCGCGAGGTGTGGACATGGTTTGACGCGATGTAGAGCAGTTCTGGATCCCAGCGCGAGAAAAAGACCGGGAACGTCCACTGGAAGCGATGCTTGAGCCCTTCGGCCCCGATCGCCATGCCGGTGAATTCCGGCCATAGGTTGATGATCCGCTCTTGATCAAGGCGGGCATCCCAGCGGATCAGCCGTCCGCTGCCTGCGCCGCTGCCGATCGCGCCGGCGATGACGATATTCGGATCGCCGGGCTTGATGGCGATATAGCCGCTCTCCCCGCCTCCCGGCTGGACCATGTCGGCGTTGGTGATCGCATATCGGGACGACTGACTGGGAAGCCGCAGGGCGGTGTTGTCCTGTTGTGAGGCGTAGACGTAATACGGCGTGCGCTGATCGGCGATGACGTGGTAAAGCTGGGCGGTGGGCTGGTTGTAGATCGAGCTCCACGTGTCGCCGCCGTTGAACGACACGCAGGCGCCGCCGTCATTGCCCTCGATCATCCGGCGCGGATTGGCCGGGTCGATCCACAGCTCATGGTTGTCGCCGTGCGGCGTTGTCATTTCCGTAAAGGTCTTGCCGCCGTCGATCGAGCGATGCATGCCATAGTCCAGGACATAGACCGTGTCCTGGTCGACCGGATCGGCAAAGATGTGGGTGTAGTACCACGGCCGGCCGCGCAGCTCGACCTGTTCGCTCAGGCGCTTCCAGGTGGCGCCCGCGTCGTCACTGCGGAAGAGCGCGCCGTCCTCGGCTTCGACGATGGCATACACCCGCTCAGGGTTGGCCGGCGAGACTGCGATGCCAACCTTGCCCAGGGTGCCCTTGGGCAGGCCGGGATTGCGGGTGATCTCGGTCCAGGTGTCGCCGCCATCGGTGGTCTTGTAAATGCCACAGTCCGGGCCGCCGCCGTCCAGGCGATACGGCTGGCGCTGGGCCTGCCACACTGTGGCGTACAAAATGCGCGGGTTGCTCGGGTCCATTGACAAATCAATGGCGCCGGCCCGGGCGCTCTTGAACAGCACTTGCTTCCAGGTGTTCCCGCCATCGAGACTTCGATACACGCCGCGTTCCTTGTTCTTTCCCCAGGCGTGCCCAAGCGCCGCCGCGTAGACGATGTCTGGATTGGCGGGGTGGATGCGGATTTTGGAGATGTGGCGCGTGTCGGACAGCCCCACGTTGACCCAGGTCTTGCCGCCATCGGTGCTCTTGTAAACCCCATCGCCATGTGACACGTTGCCGCGGATCGCAGTTTCGCCAGTGCCGACATACAGCACGTTCGGATCGCTGGTCGAGCAGGCGATCGCGCCAACCGCGGATACATTGAATTGGCCATCCGAGACGTTTCGCCAGGTGATCCCGGCATCGGTTGTCTTCCACACGCCGCCGGCGCATGCGCCGAACCAGAAGATTTGCGGATCTGTCGGATGGCCGCACGCCGCCACGACGCGGCCGCCCCGGAAGGGGCCCACGCAGCGCCATTCGAGCACGTTGAGTTGATTAGGGTTGGGCATGTGAAGTCTCCGTGTCGATCGCGCGCCGGCGCCGGCACGCGGTTGGAACTACCAGTCTCCCGCGTAGATCACGCTGTAGGGCTCGGCCGCCTTGGCGGTGTACGCGTAGTGAAGCTCATTGATCTGGCGCAAGTGAAGAAAGTCATGGGCGAGCCAGGCGCCAAGCAGATCTCCAGCCCGCAGCGCGAATTCGCCATGCTTGCGCGCCGTATCAAGCGCCGGACTGCGCAGACTTCGCAGCCACACGATCGAGGCTGCCCGCTCGGCGATGAAACTGTCAACCATGGCCGGGAAGTCCCGGCTGGAATACCCCCGAGAAATCACCCATTCGCCTGGGTGGATGGGCGGCCAATCCTGAGCCGGGTCCTCCAGGATGAGTCTCAATCGCGTCCGGAAGTCTTCGCGCTCTTCATCGTAGAGGTGGCAGACCACTTCGAGCATCGTCCATGCCTCCGGCGCCGGGCGCCAGGCGGCTTGTTCAATTTTGATGCCGCGCAGAAAGTGATCGAACACGCGTAGATTCGACGACAGCCGGTCCACAAAATAAGAACTCGGAAGCATGTGGCGAGTATAGCGGCATGGGTTGATCGGCCACAGGCGCCTGCTCGAGTCGCTTGTTCTCAGACACGCTCCGCCATCCCATTGGCTATGGTCTAATCTGCAGCCAACTTCAATGGACGAACAGAAGGCCGCTTTCCACGTGCGCGAGATCCCGGTCTACGGCGACCTTATCCTGTCGCCGATGGACGGGTTCTCCGACCAGCCATTTCGCAAGATTTGCCGCGATTTCGGCTCGGCCATGTCGTACACCGAGTTCACTTCCTGCGACGCGATCCTGCACAACGCGCGGATGGCGCTGAAGCAGCTCGAGTTTGATCGGGCCGAGCTGCCTCAACTCTCATTCCAGATCTTTGACGCCGACGAGGATCGCATTGTGGCGGCGGCCCAGAAGGCCGAGCGCCTGGGTCCCGGCATCATCGACCTCAACATGGGCTGCTCGGTCTCGGGCGTGAGCGGGCGGGGCGCCGGCGCTGGGCTGCTCAAGGATCCGGCCAAGATCGGCCGCATCTTCTATCGGATGAGCCGGCTGCTGAGCGTCCCCGTCACCGGAAAGATCCGCCTGGGCTGGGATGCCCAGACTCGCAATTATCGCGAGGTGGCCCGGGTGCTCGAGGACAACGGCGCCCAGCTCATCGCCGTGCACGCGCGTACCCGCGAGCAGGCCTACAAGGGCAGCGCCGACTGGGACGCCATCGCCGAGGTCAAGCAGACCGTCAAGGTTCCCGTCATCGGCAACGGTGACGTGAAGACCGTCGCCGACATTGCCCGGATCAAGGCCCATACGGGTTGCGACGGGGTGATGATCGGACGGGCCGCCATCGGCAACCCCTGGATTTTCGCCCGCAAGGATCGCGAACAGGTGACCATCGATGACACGGTCCGGCTCCTTCACCGACATCTGGAAGCCAGCATGTCGTTCTACGGCGAAAAAGGCTTGATCCTGTTCCGCAAACACGCGGTGAAGTACATTCATGCCGTCCCGCATGCGGCTGAATTCCGCGAGCGCCTGATGACCCGTCTCACCGTCGAGGAATTTCACGACGAGCTGGCCGAGTTCGAAATGGCCGCCCGGCTCGCCCTTGCCGCAGGGATTCCCGCCCAGGCGGAACCGACACCCGAAAGCATCGAGGACTGCGCCGACAGTCGGTGCGAACTCACCACAGCGTGAAATGAACACGCCAACTGAGCTTCGCCTGACTGAGTTTGCCGGCCCCGCGCGCGAGGTAAACGCGCTTCCGGAAGCGCGCTCGGAGCCCGAGGCGGCCGACGCGGCGACGGTCGAGCCGGCTGCCTTTGACGATGACGTGCGGCTTTGGGCGCTGGCCAGCTCGACCTGCGGCGGTATCGACGCCTGTCTCGGTTCGGACGCCGAGCGCCGATCGTGACTGATTCCGGAAATGGCGCCGCCCGCGCGCGCAAAGCCAACCAGTCTTTTCACCTGGTCGGCGAGACTCGCCCGGACGTCGGCGTTCTCATCCTGCATGGTTTCACCGGCAGCCCGGCCGAAATGCGCCCGCTTGGGCTCGCCCTGCATCGGGCCGGCTTTACCGTCCATTGCCCACTTCAGCCGCGGCATGGCGATTTGCCCGCCAGGCTGCGCGGCGCGCGCCATCGCGAGTGGATTGACGCCGCGCTCGATGGACTCGAGACCCTCGCGAGCTGCGAACACCTCTTTTTGGCGGGCCTGTCGATGGGCGGCCTCGTCAGTCTGTATTTGGCCGCGCTCGCGGCCGGGGCCGACGAGGGCTTCCCCGCCGCACGTCTCAAACCCTTGAGTCGGCTGCGCGGCATCCTCGTCCTGGCCGCGCCGGCCCGGGTCAATCATCCGCGGACCCGGATCGTGCGTTTTGCAAAACATATCATCCCCTATTTCACGCCAAAGATCGACTTCGACAGCCCCAAGACCCGGGCCTGGCTGCAGGAACAGGCCCCGCCGGGCGCGCGGATCGATTTTGCCGATCCGGCCGAGCGCAAGCGCCTGAGCGAAGCGGCCCGCATCCCGCTTGATGCCATTGACCAGCTCATACGGCTGAACGATCGGGTCATCCGCCTGCTTTCACAGGTGATCGCGCCTGCGCTTTTTGTCCAGGGCCGGCTCGACAAAACGGTCACCGCCGACAGCGCCGAGCGACTGCGCCGGGGTGTGGGATCGCGCGACGCGAGCGCGGTGTGGTTTGAGCGCAGCGGGCATGTCTTAACGACGGATGTGGAGAAAGACGAAGTTGCCGCTTTGGCAGTCGCCTTTGTGAGACGATTGATTTAATGTCAGACCACGACCAGATGCCGGAGGCGCTTCTCGAAGTCCTCGAAGCGTTCGCCGAGAACCCCGCCGACCGGAATGCGATGTTGATCGAATACTCAGACCAGTTTCGGGGAGTTCCCGACCGGATTGCGACTCGGCCCTATCCGTTGTCCAACCAGGTGCCGCACTGCGAAAGCGACACTTATGTTTTTGTCGAGCCAATGGAGGGCGCCGCCGACCCGCGCCTGCATTTTCACTTTGCGGTTGAGAATCCTTTTGGCGTCTCGGCCCGCGCGCTCTCGGCCATCCTGGATCAAACCGTGAATGGGATGCCGGCCAGTGTTATCGCCGCCATGCCGATTGATGACCTGGTGCCGACGTTGTTCGGCCGCAACGTATCGATGGGCAAGGGCCAGGGCCTGCTCAGCATCGCCTCGGTTGTGAAAGCCGTCGCCCGCAAATACGTTCGGTCTGGTCAGAGGAGCGCGTGATGGATCCCAAACCTGGCAATGATCCCGCTCGCGCGCCCCGCCGCCCGGACGGCGCACCGGTGCTCGCCCGCGTGCGTGTGCTGATCGCCGATGTCATGCAGATTACTGGAGACCGGGCTGACGAGTTTGGCCACCCGGTGCTCGAGGGACGGCTCCTGGCTGGCGCCGACTACGATCTCGTGCGCGATCGATGCGAGAAGGCCGGCTTCACGCCCCTGATGCGCGGCAACAAGGACGGCTCGGGTGTCGAGATCACCCTGATCGGGTCGGTCAAGAAACCCCTTGCCCAGAACTGGATGATTAATGCCGCGCTGTTGGTGGCAACGATCGTCACCACCGTCGTCGCCGGTGCGCAGGCGCCAGACGGCACGGACCTAGGTCAGGGCCTGCTCTTCTCGCTCGGCCTGATGGGGCCGCTCATCGCCCATGAACTCGGGCATTTGCTGGTTTCCCGCTGGCGCAAGGTGCCGGCCACGCTGCCGTATTTCATCCCCCTGCCGCTGCCGTCGATACCCGGCACCCTCGGCGCGGTAATGGTCCAGCGCGAACCGTGGAAGGATCGCAAGACCCTCCTCGAGGTCGCCCTGGCCGGTCCGCTGGCCGGATTCCTCGTGGCGGTACCGCTCTTTCTGATCGGCGCGGCCCTCTCGAAGGTCGAGCCTTACACGGTCCCGCCCGAGGGGATGATGAGCCTGTTCTTGGGCGATTCGATGATGACCGCCCTGATCGGGCAGATCACTCATGGCGCCGTGTGGTTCATGACCGACCCGGTCGTCAATCTCAACGTGCTGGGTCTGGGCGCCTGGTTTGCCTTGCTATTCACGGGTCTCAACTTGATCCCGGCCGGCCAACTTGACGGTGGCCACATCGCCTATGCTCTGCTCGGCGCGCGCGCGAAATACGTCTCGTATGCCTGCATTGTGGTCCTGCTCGCGCTGGCTCTGCTCGTGTCCAATGTGTTGATGCTGTGGGCGGTGATGCTCTTCCTGTTCGGCCGCACGCATCCGCCGGTGCTGGACGAGACGGCGCCGCTTGGACGACCGCAGTACGCGCTCATTGCGATCGGCCTGCTTCTGCTGATCCTGACTTTTGCCCCAAATCCGATGTCTTTTGTGGGCGGGTAAGGCGAAGTGTTTGTCCGGTGCCGGGGCCCTGAGCTCGTCGAAGGGCCGGCACCGGCTAAGGAGCCTGTGCGTCATATCGGCAAGTGCGTGCGCGCGCGCCCTTCGACGGGCTCAGGGCCTCGCGCCAGGTTGTACCAGGCCCCGCCCGCTGAGTGCCTCTCGCGCCAAAAACAGTGTCTGGGCACCAGCCGCCAGGCTTGCCGCCAGACACAGCCACCAGCCGATGCCTGGCGTCACCGCATCCCGATACAACGCCTCGATGAACGGCCGCACGACCAGAAACCCGACCAGCGGCACGACAGTGAGCAGAGGCAGCGCCGTCATTACCAAGCCGGACGCCTTCCCATCGGCCCGCTTTGCCAACCGCAGGCCGATGCCTAGACCCATGACCGCTACCAGGCACGCGACCGTCACGGCAAATTGCAGGCGGAACTCCGGGTTGCTCCAACGTTCAAATCTGGGGAGTCCAAATTGGGCCGAGGCAACCGCCGCCGCCATGAGCGTGAGCCAGGTCGAAGGGCGGCGCGCGCGGGCCGCGGCAAGCGCAAGCGCAAGCCCCCCCGCCCATACTGGAACATAGAACCATTCGTTGGCAAAGACGCCCGCGCCCGGGGTGAAGTTAGTGAATTCGCCCAGCTCGTGCCCGGTCAGGCTGAGGGCGGCGGTCTTGTGCTGAGCCCAGGTCGTCAGATGCCCGATCAGCATTGCGACGCCGATGACGGGCGTCATGGCGTTGAGAATTGGGCGCCTCATCGGGCTGCCCCTTGACAATGGGGCCCGGCCGACGACAATCCACCCACGTAATGCAAGACGGGGAACGCCTTGAGCCCTTCAACCTGATTCGCCTTGACGCCGCGTCGGGCGAGTTCAATCCAGACAAGGACTGGAGCGCATTCGACGCGTGTGAAACCTGCCGTGGCGCCTCGGCCATTGATGAGACACCCGAAGGCGACCTGATCTGCGCGACCTGCCGGGCCACGCTCCCGCGGCCCGAAGTCTGATAATGCGCTGTCAGACGCGCGTGGCGTGTCAATCCCCGCGGGCCGGAACGTAGTCGCCCTCCACCCACGCGCTCCCGTCGGGGCGCGTTTCTTTTTTCCAGACCGGAACAATCTGCTTGAGCCGGTCAATGCCATACCGGGCCGCCTCAAATGCGCCGCCGCCGCGATGGCCGCAACTCACCACGACGGCCACGACCGGCTCGCCTACCGCCATCTCGCCAACCCGCTGGGTCAGCGCGATCCCGTGGATCCCGGCGAACTTCTCGCGCATCTCTTCCGCCACCTGGCGCAGTTTGGATTCGGCCATCGCCGCATACGCCTCGTATTCCAGCCGCGTGGTCACCGGTTCGGCCGCCCCGGGCGTAACACCTCGGACCGTGCCGACGAAGGCGACGACGGTTCCGTCCAGGTCCGTCGTGACCGCGCGCTGGAGCGCGTTCAGGTCGATGGCGGCTTCGGTCAGCGCGATCAGGGTAGGGGTGTCGTTCATAGTTCGGGGCTGGGTGCTTCAGCCACCGCTGACCGGTGGGAAGAGCGCGACCTCATTGTCAGGGCTGACGGTGTCTTCGTCGAAGGCAAATTCCTGGTTGACGGCCACGAGGGCCTGCGGCAGCAACTCTGCCAGCGTGGTGTGCTGCGCAGCAATGATCTGGCGCAGTTCGGCGACGGTGGTTGGCTTATCGAGCGAAATCTCGATGGACCGGGCCCTGGCCCGATCACGCAGGGTGGCAAACAAGTAGATCTTCATTCCTCGCGCCGATACTCGCCTGACTTGCCGCCTGATTTGCTCACCAGTTCGATCCCGTCTATCCGCATGCCTCGATCGAGGGCCTTGACCATGTCGTACACGGTCAGGGCGGCCACACTCACCGCGGTGAGGGCTTCCATCTCCACGCCGGTCTTTCCTACGCACTCCACCCGGCCGGTGATCTCGACCACGCCATTTGCTCCGTCGATGGCCACCGGCGTGAGGGTTACCTCGACCTTGGTGAGCGCGATGGGGTGGCACAACGGAATCAGGTCACTCGCGCGTTTGGCCGCCATGATTCCGGCGATGCGGGCGGCACCCAGCGCGTCGCCCTTTTTGAGATGGCCGGCCACCAGAGCGTCGAAAGCGGCGCGACTCAGCGTAATCCGCCCGCGCGCCTCGGCGATGCGCCGGGTGTCATCCTTGGCCCCCACGTCGACCATCCGCGCCTCACCGGCGGCGTTCAGATGCGTCAGCTCTGCCATTACCCGCCGATCTCGCTCATCACCCGGTTGAGGGGGATTACGCCGTCGGCCAGATCATGGCCCCATGGCTTGCGCCAAATCGCGGCGCGCAGGATTTCGACCAGATCCTCGGCGTTCGCGCCGCGCCGGATCGGGGTCTTGAGGTCAACTTCGCCATCCTTGAGCAGGCACAGGCGCAGGGTCCCGTCGGCGGTCAGGCGCACCCGGTTGCAGCTAGCGCAAAACGGGGCCGAGACCGGGCTGATAAAGCCGACCGTGCCGCGGGCGTTGGGCAGCCGGAACATTTGCGCTTCGCCATCGAGCAACCCGCCGTTAGCCGATGTCAGCGGCCCCAAACGGGCCTGGATGCGCTCCATCATCTCGCGGGTCGTGACGATTGTGGCCTGCTGAAACTCGGCCACGTCGGCGAAGGGCATGACCTCGATAAAACGAAACTGCCAGGGCCGATCGAGCGTCAGCGCGGCCAATTCGACCACGTCCTCATCGTTGAAGCCACGGATCACCACGGCGTTGAGTTTGATCGGGGTGAGGCCGGCCTCCTCCGATGCGGCGATGCCGGTCAGCACATCCCGCACATCGCCCCAGCGGGTGATCCGTTTGAACTTGGCGGGATCGAGCGAGTCGATGCTGATGTTCACCCGGTCCAGGCCGGCCGCCTTGAGCGGGCGGGCGAGCCTGCCCAACTTCAGCCCATTGGTCGTCATGGCGATCTCGCGGGTGTTTGGCAGCGAGCGGATTTCGGCCACGATGTCGATCAGGCTTGGCCGCACGGTAGGCTCTCCGCCCGTCAGGCGGAACTTGTCAAAGCCAAGCATCGACGCGGCGCGCAGGGCGGTGCTCATCTCGGCATCGGTCAGCAATTCGGCGGTCGGCCGGAAGACCATCTGCTCGGGCATGCAATACACGCAGCGCAGATTGCACTTGTCCGTTAACGAAACGCGCAGGTAGTGGATGTGGCGCCCGAACGAATCGGTCGCGCGGGGCCGGGCGGCTGCGCCGGCGGCGGCATGTCCGTTTAGCCCGTCCACAACGGCGGGAACGTCTGACACGGCGGGGGCGCTGTCTCTAAAATCCATCGTCGGAATTCTACGCTGAGCCTGGCGTGTCTGTTGTAACAGCGGCCCTGATGATCGGGCCGGCCACCGCGAAGGGCACAACCACCCTTTGCCGCACATCGTCACCATGCAGCATTTCGATCACCGCCAGGAGCGCGGCGCCGCGATCCAGGCGCGGCAGATGCAGGGTGGGGGCGGGCCGGCGCTCGAGCGCACCTACGCACGAGATTTGGCGAAGCACTTCGCCGTCAGGGGTCGCAATGCTGACATCCATGGCGGGGAAGACCCGAAACTGGGTCAACCCCATTTCGACCGTCACCCGTGTGCCATCGGGCCAGGGCATAATGCGGTAGTCGGTGACGCGCACGTCGTCCGGCGGCGGCTGTGGCGCTTCGGGATCACCAAAGAACTGGATATCGTCTGGCATGCGGAAGATTGTAGCAATGGATTCGCCCGGGCTTGACATTTAGGTGTGCCTAAATATAATCGGCCTGTTGTGACAAAGCGATTCGCAGGCGTATTGATTGTTTCGCTTGGGCTTGCCCTGACCGCATGCGCGTCGACGCCGGTCATGGCGGTTGACCTCAGCCAGCGGCGTATCAACATCGTGAGCACCGTCGGGATGATCACCGACATCGTGCGGAACGTGGGCGGCGAACGCGTCCTGGTGCGCGGTTTGATGGGCCCGGGCGTCGACCCGCATCTCTACAAACCCAGCGCTGGTGATGCCATCCGCCTGGGGAATGCCGACATCATCTTCTACGGTGGACTGCATCTCGAGGGCCGCATGGCCGAGCTGTTTGAGAAGATCGAACTAACTGGCAAGCCGGCGGTGGCCGTCAGCCGGGACATCGAGCCGGCCCGGCTGCGTCAGCCCCCCGAGTTCGAGGGCAAATACGATCCGCACATCTGGTTTGACGTTTCGCTCTGGGAATCTGCCGCGCGGACTGTTGCCGCAGCCCTAACGTCGTTGGATCCGAACTCCGCCGGACTGTATGCGGCCAACGCCCGCGCCTATCTGGCGAAGCTCGAAATCCTTGATCAGTATGCGCGCAGCCAGATCGCAACCATACCCGCTTCCCAAAGGGTGATGATCACCGCCCATGACGCCTTTGGTTACTTTGGACAGGCCTACGGGATGGAGGTCCGCGGATTGCAGGGGATCAGCACGGCCAGTGAGATCTCGGCCGCCGATGTGCAGAGCCTGTCTGAATTCATCACCGCCCGCAAGATCAAGGCCTTGTTCGTGGAGTCCTCGGTGCCCGAATCCACCGTTCGCGCGGTGCAGGAAGCCGTGCGCTCGCGCGGCCATGAGGTCGTCATTGGCGGGGAGTTGTTCTCAGACGCCATGGGCGCGGAAGGCACCGCCGAGGGCACCTATATCGGAATGGTGACGTTCAATGTTGACACCATTGTCAAAGCATTGCGCTAGCGATCTCGCGAACCGGGAAGCCTCGGCAACGACATGCCCCGGCGAAGCCGGGGCATACCGACTTCTGAATAAAATGTTGAATGGGAGTTGAGCGAGTTGGAAACAATTCAGACACCAATGATGATCGCGGAGCAGATCCTTCCGCTCCAGATCGATGACCTCACCGTCGCCTATCACGAGCGACCTGTGTTGTGGGATGTGGACATGGCGGTCCCCGCAGGAAAGCTGATGGCTATCATCGGGCCGAATGGGGCCGGCAAGAGCACTCTGATCAAGGCCGCCCTGGGTCTGGTCCCGATCGCCTCCGGCAGCATCCGCGTATTTGGCAAAACCTACGCCGAATCGCGCTTGCGGGTCGGTTACGTCCCCCAGCGCACCTCCGCCGATTGGGACTTCCCCACCAGCGCCCTCGACGTCGTCACGATGGGGACGTATGGCCGGCTGGGTTGGTTCAAGCGGCCGGGCAAGGCTGAGGCTGCCCGGGCGATGCGCAGTCTCGAGCATCTCGGCATGGCCGACTACGCCCATCGCCAGATCAGCCAGCTCTCGGGCGGCCAGCAGCAACGCGTGTTCCTGGCCCGCGCGCTGGCCCAAGAAGCCGATCTGTATGTCATGGATGAGCCTTTCGTGGGAGTTGACGCCGTGACGGAGCGGGCCATCGTGGGTCTGCTGCAGGAACTCCGCGAGCGCGGCAAGACCGTCATCTGCGTCCATCACGATCTGGACAGTGCGCCCGAATACTTTGACTGGGTGGCCCTGATGAACGTGCGCATGATCGCCTGCGGCCCCTTCAGCGAAGTCTTCACCCAGGAAAACCTCGCCCGTGCCTACGGCGGACGACCATACGCCTTTAAGCACGGGCGGGACGGGTAAGGTGGGTAAGGCTGGTAAGGTGGGCAACGTTATCAACCTTACCCACCTTACCCACCTTATCCACCTTATCCACCTTACCCACCTTACCCACCTTACCCACCTTACCCACCTTACCCACCTGACCTACAGCCGTTCGACGATGAGGGCCACCCCCTGCC
>JBDSIP010000553.1:0-4845 GCA_039917915.1 Thermoflexales bacterium | reverse complement strand
AAATATTCGGGAGCGCAATCCCTCGGCGAGGCCGAGGAATTGCGCTCCCGAAAGCAATCGCATTGGCAGTGCCTACCCCGCCGGGGCCGGCCCCGCCAATTGCAGGCGATTGCCATCCGAATCCCAGAAATTGGCGTAAGTGACCATGCCCGGGACCCCGATGGGATCCTCGCAGCGCAGCCCTTTGACGCGGAGCGCGGCCACGGCTGCGTCGCAGTCGTCGACGGTGAGCACGATCGTGGCGCCGCCCTCGCGCGAAGGCGGGGTCGGGTCGTTCCATCGGTTGAGGGCAAGATGGGTCGCGCCTTCAGCCCCATATTCACACCAGCCAAACTCGTCGGCGCAGTACGACGGCGCGCCGAGCCCGAGCGTGTCCGAGTAAAAGCGCCTGGCCCGGTGGCCCCAGCGGCCCAATCGTCGTTGGCGATGTTCCCGGCTTGGCCGTGGATGCCGCCAACGGCCACGTTAAACGAGTTTGTAGTAAAAAACGGTATTGTGCAAGGCCCCGCTTGCGCTGCGGGCATAACGCTGAACAACCCCAACCTGGACCCAGCCCAACGACTGATAGAGGGCCTCGGACGAATCGCCCTGGCGCGTGTCGAGGACGAGCGTGCTGCGCCCAAGGCGACGGGCCTCATCTTCCAGGGCCAGCATCAGACTACGCCCGACCCCGCGCCCGCGCCAGGCGCTCAAGGTCATCACCTTGGCGACTTCGGCCCGATGCAGGCCATTCGCGCGCAGGGCCAGGTCCAATTGGCCCGTACCGATGACACGGCCGTCCGCTCGCGCGACAAGCAGCACCCGCCCGCCCGCCAAGACGGCGGCAGCGACTGCGCGGGCGTAGTCCAGCGCATCCGCCCGGCTCAGCGGTGGCAGATACCCAACCGACGCGCCACCATCGACGGCGTCGAGCAGCAGGCGGGCCAAATCGGCAATCAGGGCGATAGCATCCTCGCCAACGACGCGCTCGACCCGGTAATCCCCCTGGCCCAGGAGCGGCAGACCGCTGGCGCGCAACGCGCCCAGAGCGTCGAGGGTCAGCCGGACTGATGGCGCTCCGCCCCGCTCCCAGGCGCCGAAACCGCCGCGCAACCCTATCAGCCGCGCAACGCCAGCCTCGGCCACGCTGCTGAACGCAGGCAGGCCGGCCGTCATCAGGGTCTGCAACATCCAGGCCAGATCCCCGGCGTCAAAACCCGGCAGCGCGTCGCCCAACGCATCAAGATCATGATCGCGCCTTTCTCGACCCAACAGGCGCCAGCGCAGTGCGGCCCGCAGCCAGCGGGTCTGGGCATAGTCCGCATCCCCCGCCTCGCGCGCCAACGCGCCCTCCGCCCGAACCGCCGCGCCGCGCTCGCCAAGCATGGCCAGCCAAAACCCGGCGTTTGCGGTGACATACGCGCGCGCGCTCGGATTGCCGGGTTTCAGCCAGTCTGGCGCTACGGCGGCGACCGAGATGTCCTCTTCGAACGCGCCGTCGCCGCCTTGGCGCGCAACCAGGAACCGCACCGCGGACCGAATCTCGGGCGTATCCGCTGGAAAGCCGCATGCCCATGCCCGCGCCAGCCGAAGGCAGGTTGCGCCGATACCAGAGTAGTTGAGCGCGTTCGCCTCGATCCAGGGCGGAGTCCAGCCGCCGTCCTCGCGTTGTTCGGTCAGGAGCGCCCGGCGCGCATCCTCAGACAAGGCCGACCCGCGCAAAAGATAGGCGAGCTCGACTTGCTCCAGAGCGTTACCGTCGCGCACGACAAGAGCGATGGCCCGGGAAAAGCCGATATCAGATTGGGTCATGGGCCAAGGATACATGCCGGGTGCCATGCCGGCGAAACGTGCTGTCGGATGCAGACGACGGCCGCGACCAGGCGGGTAAGATGCCCACGCTCCAATCAGGCGGCTGACCTACCTACCCGGCGCCAGTCGCGCTGACTTCGTCGAGGAATCGCAGCACAAGCGCGTTGAACCGGGCCGGCTGCTCGATGCTCGGCAGGTGAGCCGTGTCCATCTCTTCGAGCCGGCCCTCGGGCGCCTGCTGAGCCAGATAGGCCATCGAGCGCTGGCTGCCGATTGTGTCGTATCGCCCGGAGATCGCCAACACAGGCACCCGCACATCCCACAGCCTCAACGCGGCTGGCGGCTGCATCGGCTGGCCTTTGGCCTCGTTGTCCTGGCGGGTGAGGTTGACCCAATTCAGAGCCATCATCCGCGCCCGCGTCGCGGCCGGCAGGCGATTCTCGGACTGGCCCGGGCCGTCGATCCACAGTTGCGCTTCGAGCTCCCAAGTCCGGCGAATATCGCCGGGTGCCATGGAGTCCATTACCTTCTCGAGGGCGTCGAAGAGCGCCATCTCGGCATCGGGCACATCCGTGCCGGTGTAGGCGTCAAAACCGCTCACCCCGCCGCACACGGCCACCAGGGCGGTGAACCGATCGGGATAGTCGATGACCGTATCCAGGGCGATCTGCGCCCCCCGCGAACAGCCGATTATGGCCGCCCGCTCGATCCCGGCGAAGTCCATCACGTCGATAAGGTCCTGGCGATTGCTGAAATCGACGGCCTGGGTGCGCGAGCCGCCAAAACCCCGCGTGTCGTAGCGCAGACAGCGAAACCGCGACGTGAAGGCCGGCCATTGCTCATCCCACATCCCCAGATGGGCAACCCCGGCGTGGACAAACACCACGCCTGAGCCCTCGCCCGCAACTTCGTACAGCAACTCGCCGTCGCGAACCGGCGCATACCCAAAGCGATCTTCCATATGACCCTCGGTAAACAGGATGGCCTATTCTCGCTTAGAATGGAAAATCCATCCGCTGATTACGCCGATTCGCGCAGATTTTCGCTTGTACTGGAGCCGCATTGCCCTGGAACCTTCGGCGTGAATCGGCATAATCTGCGGACCAATTCCTGACGCGATTTGGTCACGCGGCCAACCGGCAACACGGTGATCGTAATCGGTCAGGCCCGGCGAATGACGCACATAACCCTTCCCTGAATCTGAGCAAACCGGGCATCAACGTAGAAGGGCTTGAGGGTCGGGTTCTCAGGCTTGAGCTTGAGGCGCTTGCCTTCCTTGTAAACGCGCTTCAAGGTGCTTTCGTTCTTCTCGGTCAGGAAAACCGCCGCCAACTCGCCGTTCTTGACGTCGGTTTCCTTCTTCATGATGATGATGTCGCCGTCGTGGATGAGCGCGTCGATCATCGAATCGCCGCTCGCGATCAAGGCGAACAAATCATCGGTGTCCTTGACCAGGCTGCGCGCGATTTGGATCCTGTCATCGGCGCTGCGCAATGCGTCCGCATCCGGGGTCGGCACCGGTCCGGCGCCGCAGGTGATGACCCCGACCAGCGGCACACTCACCATGTCGCGGGCGACGACTCGACCCGGATCGTTGATGACCACACCCCGCGAGCGCCGCTTGTAGCGGTCGAGCAGGTTGGCCTTCTCGAGATCCTTGAGGTAGTAGCTCACCATCGAGGTGGAGCTGATCTTCGCCCCCGCCTGAATCTCACGAATCGTCGGCGGCACGCTGTTGTCGTTGATATACATCGTGATGAAGTCCAGCACCCGCTGGCGGCCTTCATTCTGCGAACCATGCGCCAATCGCGCCATAACGCCTCTCCTGACACCGAAAGCCCGCGACACGCGCTTGCCTGCTGCGCCCCTTAGAACCCTTGTTCTAATTGTAATCGAACATGCGTTCTATTGTCAAGGGTAAATGCGCGCATACTGCCAGCCGAAGCCATAGACCATCGTCGCTCCGACCAGCAATGCGGTGACGACGGCCTCACCCACCCCGGGCGATCCGCGCACGCGCTTGAGCAGACACGCGCCGAGACTTGCCAGAACAGACACGCCCGCGCCGGCCAGCATCGCCAGAAACAGGCTGGCCATTCCCCGGAAAACGCGAGGGATACGGCACAAAACGCAACAGGGGAATTCCTTCCCAGATTCGAACCGAAAGATCAAGCGTCATCAGCGCGGCCAGGAGCGTCCCCGCGCCGAGGAAGCCCGCCCACAGCGTGTCGCTCGCGCGCTGAGCCTGATCGCGAGCAGCCCGCCGAATAAGACCCGCCAACCCAATTGCGTCCAGTAACACGCTCAGCGCGCTCAGACCGAGTGGGGCGGTGTCGTTGACCAGGCGGAAGTCGAGCAGACCGGCAGCGCGATCAGCATCGAGAGCGGCAGAAAGCCGGTATGGAAGTCATAGGCGGCGGACAGCGCCAGATCAAGTCTGCTGAGGTCGCGTTCGAGGAAAGCTGGCAACCAGAAAAAGGCCGAGAAACCCAGCCCGGGGGCCAACACGGTCACGGCCCGAAGCATATCGCGCAGCCTGCGCCCGCGCCCGCCTTGAAGCGCGATCAGGAGTGCCCACGCGGCCAGAAGCGGAGAGAACACCAGGGCGGTGATGTTGTGGCTCAGGGCCAGACTGGCGTAGCTTATGGCCGCCAGCGGGCCATGGAGGGGCCGGCCCTCGCTTTGCAGACGGGTGAGCGCGCCCAGAACACCCAGGGGACGATCGCCAGGGCCAGCACTTCGGCCAGGGCGCTGCGGGCCATGACGTCGAGAAGCACATACGGCGCAAGTGCATTTGCGGCTGCCGCGCCGAGCCCGCCGGCGTCACCCAGGCGCTCGCGCGCCCAGCGAACGTCCCGGTCGCGGCCAGAAACAGGGCAGGCCCGAACATCAGCAAGGTCGCGGGTCCAATGCCCGCTCCAAGCCCATTGAGGCCCGCGCCCAGGTAATGGGCGAGCGGGGCGTAACACAGCAGGATCGGACAACCATAGCCGCCGACCAGAAACGGAAACCGGCATGAGTACAGAAACCCCTGGCCCAGAATATCGGCCCCCC
>JBDSIP010000552.1:0-6010 GCA_039917915.1 Thermoflexales bacterium | reverse complement strand
GCCACCCGCCGGGCGCGCGACATCGGGCTGGCAGGCGGGCGAGACCCGCGCCGATCCGCGGTCGCTCGTCATCAATCCGGGCACGCAGCCAGGCGCTTACCGCCTCATGCTCGTCTTATATCGGCCCGGAACGTTTGAGCGCGCGGGCGGGTATGACGCCCGGGGTATCTTCATCGGAGATCAGATCGAACTCACCCGGATTTGGATCAAGTAGCGCAGCGCAAGAGTGCCCGCAACGACAGCTCGCGCGCCATCGCCCGCCGATACTCGGCGCTTCCCAGCCAATCCCCCGCCGGAGCCAGCCCATCCAGACCGTGATCAAGCGCGTGCTCGATGTGATCGGCAAGGCGCTTCTTCTCCAGCCCGAACTCGGCCAACTCGATCCGCACCGGCGCCGCCGCCACACCCCCGAGCGCAAGACGGACATTGCCGGCGATACCATCCTTGATCGCGCAACGCGCAACGGCGCACACGATAGGATAGTCCCGCGGAGTGCGAGCCACCCGTTCATAGGCCGCCCGGGTGTCCGGGCTCGGCACGCCCAAACAGACATCCGTGATCAGCGCGCCGTCATCGAGCAGGCTCGCCCGATAGCCCAGAAATGCGCGCAAACCCACCCGCTTCATCACCAGCGCATCGTTTTTGAGGGTCGCCACCGACAGCTCGGCATCGCAGGCTAACAGGGCCGTGACGAGGGGCGAAACACCGTCCGTCGTGGCGATCGCGCCGCCAAGCGTCGCGCGGTTGCGCAGGCTCCGTCCGGCCATGGCCATCGCCGCCTCGCCCAGCACGCCATTGCAAAAGCTCATTCCCGCCGGCGATTCCACAAGCGCCTGCAGGGTGGCGGTCGCGCCAAGGCGCCAAAACGCGCCGTCCAGGGTGATTGCGCTCAGGGCCAACCCGCCGATATCAACCACGGCTTCCAGATCGCGGGGCGCTTCGGCGCCGACCCATGTGCCCCCTGCGACGATCCGAGTGCGGGGCGACGCGCGCCCGACGAGGCGGAGCGCGTCCTCCAGATTGGCGGGGCGAAGGTATTCCTGCAGATTGTGAAGAGACATATCAGCGCTAATCCGTCAACACACGGCTGGAATAGATCATAAGCCCGATGCCGGAAGGCCCGAGGGCCTCGCTCAGGTAGTAACCCGCCTGGCGGAGGCGGACATCCGCGCCGCCAGGAATGGCCTGTTGCAACTGGCGGGCCAAACTTCGTGCTCGCGCATCCGGATCGCGCGCCGCATGGAGCACAAGCGCTTCTTCGAGCGTCTCGAATTCCGCGCCGAAATCGCACAGTCGCTCGATGGCGCGATCGATCGAGCGCACCTTTTCCGTGGCTGCCAGGCGCCCCTCCTCGATCGTGATGATCGGCACGATGTTGAGCAGACTGCCCAGATGCCCTTGCGCCGGCCGCAGAATGCCGGACGCCGAGAGCGCCATCAAGTCCTCACTGGCGAATGCGGCGTATACCCGCTGACGCAGGCCGCGCACGCGCAGCGCGATGGCCTCGGCATCGGCGCCTTGCTCCGCCAATTCGGTGGCCGCGCGAACCAGAATCTCAACTCCCAGCCCAACATGGCGCGTGTCGACAATCGTGATGGAACGCGATCCATGCAAAGGCGCGGCGGCCCTTCTCGCCCGTGATACCGCCGGGCTGAGCGCTGACGAACTGAGGATGGCGACGATATCATTCGAGCTGCGAGCCAACTGCTGAAAGGCGCTTTCGTAGTCCTCGAGCGGGGCAGCGTCCACCCGCGTGCTTGCGCCTGCCACGCCCGTCGTTGGCTGGGCCAGCCCTGGCCACGGATCGGCGCCATCCAGAAACGTCGCGCCATCGCGGATCACCCGATGCTGCATGACCGTCACGCCGCGTTCGCGGGCCCATTGCAGATCGATAAGCGCGGCGCTGTCTGTGAGGATCCGGGTATTGGGTTTCGACACGCGCTACTCGACTCCGATCACAAAATCGTAGTGCGGCTGGCGCCCTGCAAAGAGCTCGACGATCTGGTCGGGGAAGGCCGCGCGGACCAGTTCGGCAATGGCGCCCGCCTCGGTCTCACCCATCCCATTCCCGAAATACAACGTGATGAGCTCATGCTTGCGCGATTCGGCTTTTTCGAGCAGCGCCATCAGCGTCGACGTCACATCGGCACCCGCCACCGCGAGTTTGTCATCGATCAGCCCGATAGTTTGCCCATCCGTCACACTGACCCCGTTAACGGTGACCGTCCGGGTCGATTTGGTGATCTCGCCCGTGATGATCCGGTGGGCGGCGGCCAGCATCGCCACGGCGTTGTGGGCCAGGTCTTTCTCGAAGTTGAAGGACAAAGCCGCCCCAATGCCCTGCGGGATGGTCTTGGTGGGAACAACCTTGACCGGGAACTCGGCCAACTCGGCCGCATGGTTGGCAGCCATGACAATATTGCTATTGTTCGGAAGCAGCAGGACACTCTTCGCGTTGGCCCGTTGCGCCGCGTGGAGCAGGTCCTCGACGCTCGGGTTCATCGTCTGGCCGCCCTGCACGACGACGCGCACGCCGATGTCGCGGAACGCCCGCTCGATGCCATCACCAGACGCGACCGCAACGATGGCGATTTCGGCTTCGGGGAACTCCGGCTCGGTCGATTTTGACTGCCCCGGGATGAAGCCCTCGGACTGGGCCTGCATGTCCTCGACCACGACGTCGCGCAGCGACCCCAGTTTCGCGCCATAGCTGATCGCTATGCCCGGATCGGGCACATGCACATGCACCTTGACGATCGCGTCATCGCCCAATACAAGCGGGCATTCACCCATGGCTTCGATCTCGGCCCGAATCCGAGCGACATCGAGTTGCGTGTTCGCCGGCGCATAGATCAGAAACTGGACGTCGTAGCCATAGCCTGCTTCCGCGTCGGTCGGGGCCGTGCCAACCCGGGCCTGGACCACAGGAACGGCGGCATCAGCGGACTCGAACTTCTGACCATGCACCAGCCGGCGCATCCCATCCAGGATGATATAGATGCCGTAGCCGCCTGAATCCACCACCCCGGCTTCCTTGAGAATTTTCAGCAGGGTTGGGGTGCGTTGGGTGGAGTCATAGGCCGCCTGAGTGACGGCGTCGAGAAAGCTGCGCAAATCGTGGGTGTTCCTGGCCGTGTACTCCGCGACGTCGGCAGTCTCGCGTGACACGGTGAGCATGGTGCCTTCGACCGGTGTGCTGACGCCCTTGTAAGCGGTCACGGAAGCTTCACGCAAGGCCGCCGCGAAATCCTGCGCGTCTGCCGCTTCGCGTCCATCCAGCGACTTCGCCAGGCCGCGAAAGAGCTGGGACAGAATGATGCCCGAGTTGCCGCGCGAGCCGCGCAGCGCGCCGTTCGAGACGGCTTTGGCAACCAATCCCAGGTTACGCTCGTTGCTCTCCGCGATGGCCGTCCACGCGGACCGCATGGTGTGCATCATGTTCGTGCCGGTGTCCCCATCCGGGACCGGATACACGTTGTAGGCATTGACCACCGCCACGTTGGCCCTAAGCCATAGGTAGCCGGCCTCAATGAGCTGCTTGAGCCGCCGCCCGTCTATGGTGAGGCGCTGGGCCTTGCCGCCGGTAGCAGCCGGCTGGGTCTTGTCGGTAGTTTTGGAGGAATGCATATTACGGTTCATTCAACTTCGAAGATCTGGCGCCTGTGGCCGGCATCCCCGGTCAGGCGGCGTGCAGTTTTACCACATGAACATTCACGACATCGACGCAGAACCCAGTGCTCCGCTCGATGCGATACGCAATCTGATGCTGAACGCTGTCGACTACCGCTTCGATGCGCACGCCATACTCGACAATCAGGTGGGCGTCCACCACTACGTGCACGACGTCCGGGCCCTGGGTGAGCTTGACGTCAAGTCCGCGCCGGGGATCTCGGCGGGTAACATCCAGCCCGGTATAGCGCGAGGCGATGCCAACGACACCATAGGTCGCCAGGGCTGCTGTCAGAGCCAGAGTGAAGATGACCTGGGGCCGGATGGTGATGGCGCCGGCGCCAGTGGGGATCGGATCGGTCGGGGTTGAGTTAATTGCAGACATGCGCTATAATCGCCCCCTTGTCAAGCAAGTTCGACGAGAGGTGAAAGGATATGGCGAAGTGCTATTTTACTGGCAAAGCAAAGTCGTTCGGAAACAACCGATCGCACGCGCTGAACGCGACCCGGCGGAGCTGGAGTCCGAATCTTCAGCGGCGCCGCATGCTGATCGATGGCCGCATGCAGACGATTAGCGTCTCGGCCAAAGCGCTGCGAACGCTGGTTAAGACGTCCGGCAAGTAGCGGTCTGCGCGTACCGCGCGTGGTCCGTGCCACAGCATCTGACGCCCCGCTTCGGCGGGGCGTTGGTATTTTTCGAGCCTGAGCGGCTATATCGCCCCCGCCCGCTCGCGCAGTTGCCCGCACCCGGCGGCGATGTCGATTCCACGCCGGGCGCGGACCGTATTGGGGATCCCAACCGCGTCCAGGGCGGCCCGAAAAAGGTCGGTCCGTTCGCTGCGCGAGGCATGCCCGTCAAACCCGCCGGTTGGGTTCAGGGGAATCATATTGACGTGCAGCATGTGGCGTTTCTCGCGGGCTGGGTCAAAGGTCATCCGGACGAAATCGACCAGGGCGGCGGCCTGTTCAGGGGTGTCGTTGACCCCATCGATTAGGGCCCACTCGATGCTGACCCGCCGATTGGTCTTGCGGATGTAGTCGGCGATGGCCCGGCCCAGTTCTGTGAGCGGGTAGCGGGTATTGATCGGGACGAGCTTACTGCGCAGCGCGTCGGTGGCGGCGTGCAGCGAGACCGCCAGATTGATCTGGGTGTCCTCTTCGGCGAACTTGAATATCCCGGGCACAAGACCAACCGTGGAAATGGTGATCTTTCGCGCTCCAAGACCGAAGCCGCCGGCGTCGGCCGGATGGGTCAAGCGCTTGACCGCTTCCATGACATTGGCGTAGTTGGCCAATGGCTCGCCCATTCCCATCAAGACGAGATTGCTCAAACGTTCCTCGCGCTCCGCCAGCGAGCGGGCCACCCAGATCACCTGCTCGATGATTTCGCCAGCCTTGAGGTTGCGCAAAAAGCCCATTTGGCCGGTCGCGCAAAAGCTGCAGTTCATCGCGCAGCCGGCCTGAGACGAGATGCAGGCCGTGCGGCGCACGTCGTCGTATTCCATCAGCACGGCCTCGATCTCCGCCCCGTCGGGGAGGGCCAGCAGCCACTTGCGCGTCCAGCCGTCCGTCGAGGTCCGCTCGATTTTAGCGGTGTAGCGATCATGCAAATAGCTGGAGCTGATCTTGGTCCGCAGAGCCTTGGACACATCGGTCATCTGCGCCGGATCGTCGACAAAGCGTTGATACAGCCAGGCCCAGATCTGTTTGGTGCGAAAGCCCGCCTCGCCCCATTCGGTCATCTGGGCGGCAAGTTGTTCGTAGCTGAGGTCGTAGAGGGATGGCGCGGTCGGGGTGATGGTCATGGGCCTCGATCAGCCTTTCTGGGCCATCTCGAACACTTCGGCGATTTCCTGGAGCACCCGTTCGCGCTCGGCGGGGTCGTCACCGCGCACGGCATTGGTGACGCACGAGCCGAGATGATCCTCAAGGATGATCTGGCTGACCTTGGTCATGGCCGCCTTGGTGGCGTCGATCTGCTTGATCGTGTCGATGCAGTAGGCGCCCTCGTCGACCATGCGCTGAATGGCCCGCACGTGGCCTTCGACGATCTGCAGGCGCCGAACGAGGCGTTTGCGGGTTTCGGTGTCCATGCGGGAGATTGTAGCCGGGACGCTTCCGGTGGGGAGTTCGCGGGAATGACGGCGTACTGGGGAGCGACCAACTCAACGCCGTTATCCCGCGCGAAAGCGCGGGTCCCCCTCAGCGCTGTCATCCCACGCGAAAGCGTGGGATCCACAAGTAAGCCCGTCTCACATCTAACTTCGACCCGCGAATACCGCAACTGTCTGAATCACGGATGGACACGGAGGCTGCGGATTGCGCGGATCGTCACCGCTGG
>JBDSIP010000551.1:0-5698 GCA_039917915.1 Thermoflexales bacterium | reverse complement strand
TGGGCGCGATGAGATCCACCGGCTTGAGCTCCTCGCCAAAGTTGCCAGCGAAGACGGGTGAATCAAAAGCCGCCCAGCTTTCCAGCGCGAGCGAGCCGATGTCGCCGTGGAACTCCAGCCCGGACTTCTGGCGTGATGAGCGGTGGCTGACGTAGAAACTGGCGGTCAAGCGCGAGATCGCGCCGCCGGCATGCTCGATCGCGGCGATGACAAAGTCCGGGGTGGTGACCTGATACAGGGTCCCGTCCATGGTCACCCGATCCGGCATGACGACCCGGCCTGCAGCGGTGACCGAGCGGGCAGGCCCGAGCATCGTCGTGAGCAGGGTGAGCGGATACACCCCGACGTCCCACAACGGTCCCACCGCGTAAAACGGGACGGGATTCGGGTGCCAGGTTTCAATCCGGCCATGGTTGACTTCCGCATAGGCCACTCGCACCTGGCCGAGCCGGCCGTCGCGGATGAGCTTCCAGGCGGTTTGCTGGGCCTCGCCGAGGTGGACGAAGGGTGAGCAGCCGAGGCGCAGCCCGCGTTCGCTGGCAAGAGACACGAGCGCCTGCGCATCTGCGACGTTCAAGGCCAACGGCTTCTCGCTATAGACGTGTTTGCCGGCTTCGAGCGCGCGCCGGGTGACCGTGTAATGGGCTTCGAAGATCGTCAGGTTGACGACGATGGATACCTCGGGGTCAGCCAGGATCGCTTCGACGGAGGGATAGACCGCGCAGCCTGCTTTGTCGGCCAATGCCTTTGCGCGGGCCGGGTCGATATCGGTGACGCCCTTGAGCCTCAGGTGCGGATAGCGGGCGATGTCCTGAGTGTACGGGCCGGCGATGTTGCCGCAGCCGATGATGGCGATGGTTGTGGGTGCGTTTGACATGATAGTGGGTCCGGGCGGGACGGGGCTCGCCCGGAAATGGGTTCCGTTGAAGGGTTCTTCCATCCAGCCGCGCAGCAGCACGGCGCTGGCCCGGATGTCTTCACGCGGATCGGCGCGCTCGGGTTCGTGCTCGACCGAGATGGGTCCGATATAGCCGATCCGCCTCAGCGCCTGGGCACAGTCCCGCACCGGCACGACGCCCTGGCCGAACCGGCAGGTATGATGCGCGCCCGATCCGAGCACGTCCTTCAGGTGGATGCCGAAGAGGACGTCTTTGAGCTCGACGATGGCCCGGGCGGCGTTATAACCCTGGCTGCCAAACCAACCCGTGTCGATCATCGCCCCGATCACGCCCTGGCCGTCTCCGACCCGGTCGCGCAAAGCGGCGGGTGTTTTCTCGGGGTGGTTCTCGATCCCAAGCCGGAGGCCGCGCGATCCGAGCGCTTCGATGACAAAGGCGCGATCGCGGTCGACGATTTGGGCGGGGTGGCCGAAGGTTGTGGCGCCGACGCCGAGGGCGACTTGGCACGCCCGGAGCACATGCTCGCGGTTGTCGCCAAATCCAGCCAGCGTCGCCACGTTGAGACTACGCGCATCCAGGGCTTGCCGCGCGAGCGCGACGTGCTGGTCGCTTGCCCATGCCGGATTGAGTTGGGCCAGCCACAGGTCGATGGCGCTGAAGCCCAACGTGACGATCTCATCCAGCATCGCTCCAAATCGACCGGCAAATGTGTCGATGGGGCGGTACCAGGCCTGGGTGGCGGCATCGCCCTGCATCCAGCCCTCCGTCATGGAATAGCCGATTTCACGGGCGACGAAATTGGCCGTGTTGAAACTCAGTATGTTCACGTCTTTTCACCTTGACCTCCGAGCGAGATATCCCGGCGAAGCCGGGATATCTCGCTCGGAAAATTCCCCGACGTAACCTTTACAGAACCGCGTTCGCGGCGATGACGTCGCGGTAGTAGTAGCCGCTGTCCTTGATGCTGCGTTTTTGGTTGGCGTAGTCGACGTGCACGACCCCAAAGTACTGCTGATAGCCATGCGCCCATTCGAAGTTGTCCATCAGCGACCACACAAAGTAGCCGCGCAGGTCGACACCCTCGGCAATAGCCTGGCGGCAGGCGTCGAGATGCCCGCGCAGATAGGCGATGCGGCGCGGGTCGTGGATCTGATGGTCGCCCACGATGGCATCGGTGAAGGACGAGCCGTTCTCAGTAATGAACATCGGCACGTGCCCGCGCGTTAGGCGGTGCAGGTTGCCCAGGAGCACGCGCAGCCCCTCAGGTTCGACCTCCCAATCCATCAAGGTGTATTCGGCGCCCACGTTGCGGGCGTGGTTCGGGCGGCCGTCATCGTCCTTGATCCGAACGGGCGTGTAGTAGTTAACCCCCAGGAAATCCAGGCGCTGGGCAACCAGGGCCATGTCGCCGGGACGAATCTCGGGCGCATCGTTTCCGGCCATCGCAAGCATAGCCGGCTCGTAGGCGCCGGTGAAGATCGGCTTGCTGAACCAGCCCCAGAATGGATCGTATTGATGCACGAAGTCGGCCGCGCGCCGGTCGGCGTCACTGTCGGTCAGCGGGAGCACGGTTGAGTAGTTCAAGGTAATGCCAACCTGGGTGTCGGCCGGGCGCGGTGTAGCGGCCCGAATGGCCTGGACGGCCAGACCGTGCGCGAGATTGCAGTGATGGGCGGCCCGCATCGCGAGCGCGCGGTTTTTCAGGCCGGGCGCGTGTTCACCGATCTCGTGGCTGAGAAACGCAATGCACCACGGTTCGTTCAGCGTTATCCAGTTCGTCACCCGGTCGCCCAATGCGCGGGTGACGATTGCGGCATAGTCGGCGAACTGGCCGGCGATGTCGCGGTTGGCCCAACCGCCTTGGGCCTGCAGGGCCGAGGGCAGATCCCAGTGATAGAGCGTGAGATAGGGCTCGATGCCGGCATTGAGCAGATCATCCACGAGGCGGTTGTAGAAGTCCAGACCGCGGCTTTCAACGCGGTCTTTGCCTTCGGGCAGGATGCGCGGCCAGGCGGTTGAGAAGCGATACGCCTTGACCCCCAGCGACTTCATCAGCGCGATGTCTTCGGGGTAACGGTGGTAGTGGTCGACCGCGATGTCGCCGGTGCCGCCGTCCTTAACCTTCCCGGGTGTGTGCGAAAAGTCGTCCCAGATTGAGCGGCCGCGGCCATCCTCGGCAACGGCGCCTTCGATCTGATACGAAGAGGTGGCCGTCCCCCATACGAAGCCGGCCGGAAACGATTGTGAATTCATTAAATCTTCTCCAGGTGCGCCTGGGATCAGGCCACCCACATGTCAAACGTAAAGAGCATGGCGAGCATGCCAAGCAGAAGGGTGCTGGCAAAGGACCAGCCCCGGTCAAAGGCCGGGCGCCTTCCGAGCCGGGCCAGCCAAAAAAACATGGCGGGCATGGTGAGCGTGTAGCGGACCATGCTCTGGATGTAGCCACTGGTGATCGACCCCACCAGCACGGCCGCGCTGAAAAGTGCGATATCGGGGTGTCGCCTGGCCAACCCGACACAGCCGGCCGCGGCCAGGGCAACCGCGCCAAACTCGAGCGCGAAATAAACCATCGCCTGAGTATTCTTGCCGGTCATCTGCAGCACGGCCTGATACGTGTTGTAGAACGACTTATCAATCGACAGGAATTCACGCCCAAACCAGGCTTGTTCCACCGCCGCGAAGGACTGGCCCAGCGGTGAAATGCGCCAGGCGGCGAATACGATCACAGGCACCGCGGCGGCCAGGCTGGACAACACCCGGTCTCGCCCGGCGGCGCTGTCCCAGGCGCGCCAGGCCAGGAAGGCAAGCGGGACGACCAGCGCCACCCCGGTGGCCCGGGTGAGCGTGACGCCGATCGCAAGCGCGCCCGCGATCAGCCAGTTCCCGCGCCGGGCGAAGACCAGGCACCACAGGGTGAGCGCCAGAAAGAGCGACTCGGTAAAGACCTGGGCAAGGAAGAAACCGCTTGGGAAGATCAGCAAATAGGTTGCCGCACGGATGCCATCGGCGCGATCCTCCGGGTCCTTGCCCGCCAGCTCAGCGATGGCGAACATCGCGAACAGGGCGGCGACCAGTGACACAACTACGCCGCCCAGGGTCGAGCCCGTGATCTGAGTCAGACCGATCCACCGGATCGGCCAGGCCGCGATCGCAATGGCGATGGGATAGCCAGGGAAAAAGGCGTAGTTAAGCGACAGCATCCGCCCGCCGGCCCGGACCGCGCGCACGAGCGGATCGTCATAGCCTGCCGTCGCGATCGAGAGATAGAACTCCGAGTCCCATCCAACCTGAGCGTTCAGAAAGGGCTCGACCAGATAGGGCTTGTCGTTCTGGCTCGCGCGGCGGGTCTCGTTGGGCGTCCAGGTGAGGGCGCTATCGGGGCGGACCAATTCCAGCCGCATCGGCACGATGGCCTGGAAGATCAGCAGCGCGGCCGCCCAGGCCGCCCAGATTCCGATGATCGCGCGCCGCGAGGCGTCAGGCTGAAGAGGTTGTTTGGATGCGTTGTCCATCGAGCTACCTTGTTCCGGACGGCGCGCCTTCCCAGACCAACTTGCCGAGAGCGGTGAGGTTGGTCGGTTTTGCGCAGTCGTCGATCATCCAGCCGCCGGTGGAGGGCAGGGTGAGGTCATTCGTGTCGCCGCCGTCGAAGTGCCAGACCAGCCAGCCGATCCCGCGTGGCTTGGCCGCGGCCATCATGGACGCGCTGGCCGGCAGCGTGTCGCGCGGGCCGTTCAACATGCCGAACTCGCCCACGATCAGGGGCAGCCCCTTGTCCGCCGCGCTGTCGAAGTACTCGGCAAAGGCCTGGTCGGCGTTGTTCCACAACTCATACACGTGCAGGCTGAAGACGATGTTGGGCTGCGGTTTGCCGTCAAACTGCTGCAATTCGGCGCCCCAGTTGAGGATCGAGGAGCCGGCCCCGCCGCGATTGTCCTGGCCCCAGCCATGCGCGTCGGCGACGATGATGTTGTCGGCCCCGGTCTCGCGGATCGCCCGGATGATGCTCCGATGGGTCTCGACCCACAGGCCATGGGCCTGGTCTGGCTTGTCGGCGTTGGGCTCGTTCATCACGTTGAACCAGACGTAGGGGTTGTCCTTATAACGCCCGGCCACGGTTCGGTGCGCGCCAGCAAGCATCTTGATCTCAATCTCAAGGTTGGGATAGCGCCCGGTGTAGTCGTGGGGCTCGATCATGACCACGATGCCGCGCGCGGTGAAAGCCTCGACGATCCGGTCGAAGTCCTCCGGATACAGCACCATCGATGAGGCAAACGTGTTGACCCGGACGATGTTGAACTTCCAGCAATTGGCGATCATATCCAGGCTGGACAGACCGAGCGGGCCGGAGTTCTCGATCGGGTCGTTGCGAAAGTGGTAGGCCGGCCCATTGATATTTGCCCCCCGCGCGATAAAGACCTTTCCCTTCGGATCGATGATCTTGTTGCCCAGGGTGTAGAAGCGTCCTGTCGCCGCCGGCGGCGGCGTGGGGCTGGGCGGCGGCGGAGCGGAACCAGTCGCGGCGCAGGCGCACACGATCAGCGCG
The DNA here is from genome assembly GCA_039917915.1 of Thermoflexales bacterium. Lineage (GTDB taxonomy): Bacteria > Chloroflexota > Anaerolineae > J036 > Brachytrichaceae > Brachythrix. Next base: position 250 of record JBDSIP010000551.1, on the reverse strand, counting down.
AGCGCGCCCGCGGCCGCGAACCGGATCCCAGGCCAGCGATCCATTTACTTGTCAACGCCGGTGACGACATTGCCGAGCATGAAGTAACGCTGGAAGATGATGAAGATAATGATCGGCAGGGTGATGGCGATCAGGCCGCTCGCCATGGCAAGACCGGGGAAGGTGCCAAACGTGTTGTTGAGCTGGGCAAGACCCAGCGGGATCGTGTATAGCTCTTCCTTTCCGGACAGCATGATGAGCGGCCAAAAGT
>JBDSIP010000550.1:0-5818 GCA_039917915.1 Thermoflexales bacterium | reverse complement strand
TCTGGCAGAATTGAGCGATCAATTCGCGCAGGAGGAGAGCGAGGATGCCGCGCTCTATGAGTTGCTGTCAACCGGGTTGATGTGGTTGTGCGAAGCGCGCGATCCATCCCTGGCGGCCAGGTTATTTGAGATGCGGCTGCTCTCGCTGGCCGGATATCGGCCGCAGCTTTTCCGCTGCGCAAAAACGGGCCTGCCGCTTGAGGTGGACGCGGGCGAGGCCGAGCGCAACACGCCGTTTTCGCCGGCTGAAAGCGGCACACTTGTGGCCGGCGCGGCGCTGCAGGCGCGCGACGCGTTCATGCTGTCGCGCAGCGCGCTGCTGCTGATGCGGGCACTCCAAACCCGCGAATTCGCGGACATCAACCGCCTGGACGTCCCTGAGGGTGTGGCCGATCAGGTGGAGGGTGCGATGCGGCGCTACTTTGTGTACACCCTCGAACGCGCGCTGAAGTCGACCCGCTTCATTCGGCAGGTGGAGAACCTGGGCGCGGAAGGCTGATTAAGGAACGCGAATCGATGAGCCCAGGATTGTCGGACTTCCGTAGCTTCCGATCTTCGTTCTTCTGTTTAGCAGCCTCCGATGGCTCGATCGTTGATTGGGCTGGACAGCTTCTGGTGTGGCGCTCAATTGCCAAGAGGTTCTGGCGCCTTACTTGGGAGGCGTCTATGAGTTAACTTGTCAAACGCCATCGCACTGGACGGGAGATCACCCGGATTCTTGCGCAGCTACTGCTAAGATCAGGTGAGATGAAGGGCACGCGCCGACTCCGCAGTCGTCATTCCCGCGAACGCGCAATGGCATTAAGTTAGCGGAAAGCGAGTGATATTGGGATCTCGAGGCGACGCCGTGGGCGCGAGTTTATTGCGTATGTCATCCTGAGTTACGGACCGCTTTCGGGGGAAAGGGTAGCCAGAAACCGGCGCGCGGCGACGCCCGGCCTGTCACCCTGAGCGAAGCGAAGGGTCTCTATCGCGGCTCGCCCGAGCGTCGGACGTGTCTCATAGCCGCGGCATAGCGGCGCCAGTTTCTGAGCAGCGCACCCCACTGAGCCGTGGCATTGAGACCCGTATCGAGGTGTGCGAAGGACCCCTGTGACGTAAGGCGAGATTTAGCGTTGATCGGCAAAAGAACGTGCTCGCCAATTGTCGTACGCACGGGGCGACGTCACAGGGGTCTTTCGCTCGCCCCATGGTGCTCTTTCGCGCCGAGGCGCTGAGGGGCTCGCTCAGGATGACAAACGTGAGGGACCGGCAGTGCGGCGACTTGAGCACGGTCGGCTTAACTTAATGCCATTGGGCGAAAGCGGGAATCCAGTGAAAAAGTCTCGGGTTGGACAGTTGTCCCCGCCAGGGTTTATGCCCGATTTCAGGGTAATTTCATGCGGCGAAGGCCGGCCGAGCCACGATTGGGGGGCGCAACTCTTACACTGGATTCCCTGTCATCCCCGCGGAGGCGGGGAGTTCGCGGGAATGACGACCTAAGCGAGCCGCGCTGCATACGTTGTGCGGAGCCAATGAATCGTGTCGACAAATATCGTTGTATTCGGCCGAAAGTCGCTCAGTAAGCGTTAATGTCATTTGTTGACGCCCCCTTAGCCGCGGTCAGCCGTCCGCTGGACCCGAATCGGATACCATATCCCCCGTGCCGGCATCTGTTTCAGCCCCCGCAGCGACGGCCAGGAAACGGCAGCGCTTCCCGGCGATGAGCTATCCCGGTTTTCGGGTCTTCTTGCTCGGCCAGTTCATGTCGCTGGTCGGCACCTGGATGCAGAACACCGTTCTGCCCTATCTTGCGTATCGCATAACGGGCCAGCCAATCTATCTGGGACTGGTTGCGTTCGCAGGCTCGCTGCCGTCACTACTGCTCACGCTGCCGGCAGGCGTGTGGGTGGAGCACCTGGATAAACGCAAGACAGTCATCGCGATGCAGGCGGTGATGATGGTTCAGGCGTTTCTGCTGGCAGCGCTGGCGCTGGCCGAGGTCATCAACATCTGGCACATCATCGCCCTCGCCCTCGTGCTGGGCTCGGCCAACGCGATCGAGATCACCGCCCGCCAGACCATGCAGAGCGAACTTGTCGGCCGGGAAGCCATCCCGAGCGCCATTGCCCTGAACGGCGCCGCGTTCAACCTTGCCAGGGTGATCGGCCCGTCGCTGTCGGCGCCGTTTCTGCTCCTGATGGCGGGTGGCGGAGAGGGTTGGGCGTTTGCCGCCAACGGCGTGAGCTACTTGTTTGTCATCATCGGGTTGCTCATCCTGCCGCATCTGTCAAAGGGTCGAATAATGGACGCCGATAACGAGGCGCCCGCGCCAAAAACCGCGGCCATGGATGCCTTTCGGGATGGCCAGCGCTTCATACGCAACCACGGTCTGGCCCAGATGGTCATCATCATGGCGGCGGTGCTCGGCTTTATCGGTTGGCCGGCCGTGCAGCAGATCCCGGTTTTTGCCAGAGACGTGCTGGGCCAAGTGGGCGATCTCGAGGCCGCCGTCGCGGCCCGCAACAGCCTGCTCGTCACCGCCCAGGGAGTCGGGGCCCTGGTCGCCTCAATTCTGCTGAGCTGGTTCGCCCATGCCAAACGCAAGGGCCTGTGGATGATTATCGGGCAGATTACATTCGCGCTCTCCATTCTGGGCATGGCTTTTTCGCGCTCGCTCCCGCTCTCCGCCGCGCTGATGGTCGTGGGCGGGTGGGGGATGGTCACCCAGAACAACAACGCCAATCAGATTCTGCAGATCACCGTGCCGCGAGCGTATCGGGCCCGTGTCTTCAGCACGTATTTGTTCGCGCTGCAAGGCGTAACCCCGTTTGGCAGCTTGTTGGCGGGTGTGATCGCGCAGTACTACGGCGCGCCGGCCGTGGCGTTGCTCAGCGGCGTGGCGTGTCTGACCGTGGCGATTGGCGGCAACCTGTTGTCGTCGCGTTTGCGCGATTACCGCCTTGAGGATCCAGTGGCGTGATCGAGCGCTTCACCCTGCCGGACGGAGCCCGTCTGGCTTATGAGCGTTCGGGTCGCGGCCCCGCGATGCTGCTCGTCCACGGCTTCTCGCTTGATCTGGACATGTGGCGCGCGGTGGCGCCGCTGCTGGCCGCCAGGCGCAGCGTTGTCGCCGTTGACTTGCGCGGGTTTGGGCGCTCTGATCTGCCCAACGGGCCGTACACCCACATGGCCGATCTCGCCGGGCTGATGGACGGTCTGGCGATTGACCGCGCGGCGGTGGTCGGGCTTTCGATGGGCGGCGGGATTGCGCTTGATTTTGCGCTGGCATATCCCGAGCGCGCCAGCGCGCTTGTGGCTGTTGATGCAACGTTGGATGGATTCCGCTGGACGATCGACTGGGACCTGCGCGTGCGCGAACGGACACTCGACGAGATTCGCCGGGCCTGGCTCGCGTCTGATCTCCTGGCCTGGCCGCAACGCGATCCAGTGGTCATGGCGTGGATGGCGCAACAGGTCAGCGCCTATTCGGGCTGGCACTGGCGGAATCGCAACCCGCATCTCCGGTCTGCCGCGCCCGGGCTTGGGCGGCTGGGTGAGATTCAGGCGCCGACGCTGGCTCTGGTGGGGGAACACGATCACGCCGATTTCCGCGCGATTGCGGAGATTCTTGCCCGCGACATTCCGCGCGCGCGGCTCGAGGTGCTGCCCGGGGTCGGGCATTTGCCGCCGATGGAAGCGCCGGCCGCTGTCGGGCAAGCCATCATTCGCTTTCTGGATGGATTACGATAACGCCATGTCGGCCCCTGACTCCGCGAGGAGTGTCTTCCGCCGGCGGATCGCCCTGCCGACCGATCACGGATCATGGTTCTTTCTGGCCACGCCGCTGGTGATTGGCCTGTTTGCGGGCGGGTCTGTCTCGGCGGCGACCCCGCTGCTGGTCGTCGCGGCCTTTGCCGCGTTTCTGATCCGCCAGCCGGTGACGACGGCCGTCAAGGCCTACAGCGGACGGCGCCCGCGCGATGAGTTGCCCGCCGCGCGATTCTGGATCGCGGTCTACGGGTTGATCGGGCTGGCCGCGGCCGGCGGTTTGCTGGCGCTTGGCTTTGGCTACATCATGGTGCTCGCTTTGCCGGCCATCCCGGTCTTCGCCTGGTACCTGGTCCTGGTCAGCCGGCGCGCCGAACGGCGGCAGATGGGGGTGGAGATTCTGGGCAGCGGCGTGCTCGCGCTGGCTGCGCCGGCGGCCTACTGGACCGGCATCGGCGCGCCCGACGCGCTCGGCGGATGGCTGTGGGCCCTGAGCGGACTGCAGTCCGCGGGGTCGATCATGTACGCCTATCTGCGCCTCGAGCAGCGCGTGTTGCCGGGCATTCCCGACTTGCGGGCGCGCATGCGGATGGGCGCGCGGGCGATTGCATTGTGCGGGGCGAACACGGGCATCGCGCTTGTCGTTGGGATCGCGGGTGTGATTCCGGCGTTTGTCTTTGTTCCGTTCTCCGTTCAATTCGCCGAAGCCGTGTGGGGAACCGTTCGGCCGGCGGTCGGCGCCCGCCCGGCCCGGATCGGTGCGCGCCAGTCGGTGGTCAGCGCCTTGTTTACGCTCCTGTTTATCGTGTGCTGGCGGCTGCGCTGACCGGCGCGCCCCGCGCGCGTGTCACCCTGAGCGGCGGGCAGAAGCCCGCTGAGCGACGGGGCTCTGCCGCGGCCACGGCGTGAATGGAAGTCCGTATGGGCCAACGTTTGGTCGAGCAACTCACCCGCCACATCGAGGGGCAGGAATGTCACGCTCCCCGTCTCGGCCCGGACCATGCCGGGCGATCTCAAACGCGCCCTCGGCGATGCGGGTCAAGGTCTTGACGACCTCGGGCGCCGGGTTGGGTCGGGGCATTAGGTTTATGCGGCCTCCAGCCGCAGGACGATGCAGGATCGGCCCGGCAGCGCCTACAATTCGGGGCGCAATGACTGATCCAACGATCCAATATTGTGATGCCGGACCTGCCCCAATTCGCCGAGCTGGTGTGGGCCCAGGCCGAACTCGCGGCGAGTTGCGGCAGCGCCATCACCCTGTTGCCGGAGAGCAGCCTGCACATGACCGTGTTCGAGCTGCTGACCGACATGACCCGCATCCCCGAGAAGTGGTCGAGCAAACTGGCCCTCGACGCGCCTCTGGCGGAGACCGATCCCTTCTTTCGGCGCGTTGTGCCGCCGATTCCGGCGCCGACGAGCCTGGCGATGACGTTCGGCGAAGCCGGCCCGCTGACCCAGGCGATCGGGGTGCGGCTCAAGCCGGAGGCGACCGGGCTTCGATTCCCCGACCACGACAGTTATCGCTTCCGCATCTCGCTGGCGTATCGCATCCTGATGGGAGGTGAGCATCAGCGGGCGTTGGACGCGGCCATGGCCCGGGTATCGGCCCGCCTGGCTCGCGCGTTCGGAGTGTTCCGTCCTGCGCCGGCGCAGCTCGTGTTTTTCGAGGATATGTTTGCGTTTCGGGGGGAGAGGCACTAGCTCCGGCCCGGTCGCGCAGGATGCGGGCGGCGATGAAGAAGACCGAGCCCTTGCCCAGTCGGCGCGCTCGACGACCGGGAGTTTGCGGCGCTGATTGACCCGCGCGTCGATGGCCCCCCATTGGCCCGAACGGAAATCGGCGGCCGGGTCATCCAGCGCGCGGCGACCGCAACACCTTTGGTCGCCGCACGAGCGGGCGTCAGGGAAGTGTGGGGCTGGGCGGACGGCACGTCGAGCACGCTCTTTCAGTGACCTCGTTCGGTCGTTGTTGTTTGAAGCGTAACCGCCTCGACTGTCATGCCTGCCCTCCGCAATCTTTCAGTGACCTCGTTCGGTCGTTGTTGTTTGAAGCTCCAGAGTGACCCGG
>JBDSIP010000549.1:0-4470 GCA_039917915.1 Thermoflexales bacterium | reverse complement strand
GAACCAATTTCGGGCGGGGAAAAGCCGGCGCAGCGAATTAGGCCGAAAGCGGCGCGCTTGCCGTCCAACCCGAACGAGGGGCGTAATGTCACCGCGCTCGAGCCAGGCTGAGGCGGCCGCCTTGTCGGCGCTGCCAAAAGCGTGCAGCCCCACCTCGTGCGCGGCGGAGCGCTGGCGGGCATCCCGCGTGGCGATGGCGAGGGCGCACCCAACCTTCTCCGCGGCGCGCTTGACCCGCATCCAACCGACCTCATCCAGGGCGAAACCAGGAGGAAGCGCGACGACCACCCGGCTGGCGTTGGCCCATTCGAGTCGATCGGCGATCGAAGCCGAGTCATCCTCGGGGGCGATCGTGATGATGGTTCCGGACATGCGGTGATCAGGCGCCGAGCGTACGGGCGATGATTTCGTTCGCGCGCGCCAGCGCGTCGCCGAGTTTGCTGCTGTCTTTCCCGCTGCCTTGGGCAAAGGTCGGCCGACCGCCGCCGCCGCCGCCCACGATGCCAGCGACTTCGCGGATGATCTTACCCGCGTCCAGACCGCGCTTGTTCAGATCAGCTGATACGGCAACCACGATTGCGGGCTTGTCGCCTATCGCGGCGCCCAACGCGAGGACGCCACTCGTTTCGCGCTCACGGAACCAATCGCTCATTTCGCGCAACATGTCGGGCGTGGCCGCTTCGACCTGCGCGACTAGGACGGCGGCGCCGCCCCTGGTCTCCCTCTTGCTCAGGATGGCTTCGAAGCGGGCCCTCGACAAATCGCGCTGGGCGGACTCGAGCGACTTGCGGGTCTCGCCCAGTTCATGGGTCAGGCGGGCCGCCTGGGCGGCCACCTGATCCTGGGGCGCATTGAGGGCCTGCGCGATCGCGGCCAGTTCGGCCGCCCGGGCGGCCCCGACCTGCAGCGCCCCACGTCCGGTGACCACCTCCAGACGGCGCACACCGGCGGCGACCGCGCTGTCGCTGAGCAGGACGGCGCTGCCGATCTCGCCGGTCGCGCGCACATGCGTGCCGCCGCACAACTCGGCGCTGTAGGGCGGCTCACCCGGCGGGCCGACCCGGACCACCCGCACAACGTCGCCATACTTCTCGCTGAAGAGGGCCATGGCCCCGCCCAATATTGCGTCGGCGTAGCGTTCGGTCGCCGCGCTGACGGGCAAGTTCGCCAGAATCGATTCATTGACCAGGCTGGATACCCGCCCGAGTTCGTCGGTCGACAGGCTTCCCGTATGCGAGAAGTCAAACCGCATCCGATCGGGGGCGACCAGCGACCCGTGTTGCTCGACATGGCTCCCCAGCACGGTTCTCAGCGCCTTTTGCACGAGGTGGGTGACGGTGTGATTCCGCACGATATCGGCCCGCCGAATCGCATCGACGGCGGCGACACAGGCGTCGCCGGCGGCGGGAGATCCGGACAACACCTCGCACATGTGGACGATCAAATTGGCGACCGGGCGGCGCGTGTCGAGCACGCGCATCGACCAGCGCCCATCCGCGGCCGTGATTGTGCCCGTATCGCTCACCTGGCCGCCACCTTCGACGTAGAACGGTGTAGCCGGCAGGATGACGTCAATCCGCTCACCGGCAACGGCCGTGCCGGACAGTTCACCCTCGCGCAGAAGGCCAGCGACACGGGTGGAAATGCTCAGTGGGCCATACGGATCATGGGCGACGCCCGAAGCCGGCAGGGCGTCATCGGCTTTAAGCGCATCACTTGCTTCGATCAACAAACGGGCAACATCGTAGTTGGCGACGAACTTGTCTTTTGCCGCCGCCCGGGCGAGGTCGCGGGCGGTCTGGCGCGCCAGGGCGAAACCGGCCTCGTCGACACTCACCCCGCGTTCGCGCGCGACATCCCGCGTAATTTCGATGGGCAGCCCAAACGTGTCGTAGAGCTTGAAAGCGACGTCGCCTGGCAATTGGTTCGCGCCGCCGAGCCCGGCGAAACTCCGTTCGAGCAGTTCGAGGCCCTGGTCGAGCGTCTGTTCGAAGCGCTCCTCCTCGTGCAGCACAGTTCGGACGATTCGGGCCCTCCCGGTCTCGAGTTCAGGATACGCTGGCCCCATCTTTGAGATGGCCACATCGCAGACCTGGTTCAAAAAGGGCTCTTCGAGGCCGATCATGCGCCCAAAGCGCATGGCCCGGCGCATGATCATGCGCAGCGCGTAGTTGCGGCCCTCGTTGCCCGGCAACACGCCATCACCGATCAGAAAGGCAGCGGCCCGGCCATGGTCGGCGATGACCCGATACGCGACATCGTTCTTGGCCCGCTGGGCATTGGTTTGGCGCGCGATTTGCTGGGTGCGGTCCATCATCCCCATGAACAAATCGGTATCGTAGTTGGAATCGCCGCCCATGACCAGGCGGCACAGCCGTTCGAAGCCCATCCCGGTGTCGACGCCTGTCTGGGGCAGGGGATGCAACACGCCGGCTTCATCCCGATTGAACTGCATGAAGACGAGATTCCAGACTTCGACCGTGGTTTCGTTCAGGTCGTCGTCGTTGTTCACCCAGCGCGCATCGTTGTCGCCGGCCTTGCCGGTGAAATAGTGGATCTCGCTGTTGGGGCCGCACGGGCCGGTGGGACCCATCGACCAGAAATTATCCTTTTCGCCAAAGCGCAGGATGCGGCTGCGGTTGATCCCGACCTTTTGCCACAGTTGCTCGGACTCGTCATCGTCCTTGTAGATGGTGAACCACAGCCGGTCGCGGGTGAAGCCGTACTCGCCTTCGAGCAGATCAAGGGCGTATTTCATCGCCTCAACTTTGAAGTAGTCGCCAAACGAGAAGTTGCCCAGCATTTCGAAAAAGGTGTGATGGCGTTTGCTCGGACCCACATTTTCAAGGTCGTTGTGTTTGCCGCTGATACGCATGACCTTCTGGGCGGTGGCGGCGCGCGTATAGTCGCGCTTCTCGTGCCCGAGGAAGGCGTTCTTGAACTGGTTCATCCCGGCGTTGGTGAACAGGATGGTCTTGTCGCCGTGCGGAATGAGCGCGGACGAGGGCAGGATGGTATGCCCGTTTCTGGCGAAGAAGTCCAGAAAGCGTTGGCGAATCTCGTTGCTTTGCATAACTTGGGAATTATACGGGTCGCGTCGGCGCGAATGGGCGGTCAGTGCGCTATAATCTCGCCCTCGAATCACTATCAAGTCCTGCGCTGCAGGGGAGGAAGCCTTATACCACCGCCACGCCCGCAACCAACCAACTTCGGTTTTCGCATCAACAATCAAATCCGCGTGCCCAAGGTCCGCCTGATTGGCTCCAATGGAACCAACTTGGGGGTCATTGATACGCGAGAGGCCATGGACATGGCCCGGCGCGAACATCTCGATCTGATCGAGGTCGCGCCGAATTCCGATCCGCCGGTGTGCCGGATTTTCGACTACGGAAAATTCAGCTACGAGCGCGAGAAGAAGGAACGCGAGGCGAAGAAGACTCAGCACACGTTCGAACTCAAGGGCGTACGGCTGAGGCCGAAGACCACGGACTATCACCTCTACTTCAAGATGCGTGAGGCCCGTCGCTTCCTGGAACAGGGAAACAAGGTCAAGGTGACCCTCAAGTTCCGTGGCCGTGAAGACCGTTTGTTGCACGTGGCCCGCCGCATGCTTGACAAGGTGGCCGAAGGATGCGCTGATCTTGCGCTTCTGGAATCCGCCCCGAACATGGAAGGCAAGACCATGCTGGTGGTGCTGGCGCCAACGCAGGCCACCCTGGCCAATGCTCACCTGAAGACCACCCAGGAGCGGGTGGAGCGCGAACTTGAGGAAGACAAGGCCGTGGGCTATGTCGAGGACACCGGCACGGAAGACGAGAACGACGATGTGCTCGACGAGGAAACGGCTCTGAAGTTTGAGCAGGCTGGCAACGGGATTCCGCTCGGGCCGCCGCCCGCCCAGGCGCATGATGTTGCGCTGCGCGAGCAGAAGCTCAAGAACCGGCATAAACGCCGCAAAGATCTGTCGATGGAGCAGTTCAATCTGCCATAACAAGAGTTCTTTTCCGAGACGACATCCCCGGCGCAGCCGGGGATGTCGTCTCGGACAGGAAGAAAAGGGACCATGCCAAAAGTAAAGACGCACAAGTCCACGTCCAAGCGCTTCCGCGTGACGGGCACGGGCAAACTCATGCGCACCCGGCAGGGAAAGAGCCACTTCCGGCGGAATCGTTCCGCCCGGTTGCTGGCAGATCTGCCTGAGATGCATGAGGTGGATAAGACGCAGGTCAAGCGCATCCACAAGCTGGCGCCGTATCTCGATCAGAAGTAGGTCGAAATCGGCGTGACCAAATCCAGTCGTCCGGTCGCAACAAAAGCGCCGATTGCCGCGTGAGCGGCGTTTCGGACACCGGCGGCAAAGTAAGTTGAAAGGCACCCAAGAGGTTGAGCGTCGCGAGCTGACCAACAACACGCCTCCAACTGGTTCAAAGGAGAAAGTGACATGGCAAGAGTAAAGGGCGGCGTCAAAGG
>JBDSIP010000548.1:0-4814 GCA_039917915.1 Thermoflexales bacterium | reverse complement strand
TCATGAACATCATGCTGGTCAGTGTCACCGAGCGCACCCGCGAGATCGGGGTGCGCAAGGCCCTCGGCGCGCGCCGTTCGAACATCCTCAGCCAGTTTCTGGTCGAGGCCCTCACCGTGAGCGCGGTCGCCGGCCTGATTGGCGTTGGATTTGGCCTGGCGATATCAGCGGCAGCCGGAAATGTTCCGGGCTTTGTCAAGCCTGTGGTTGCGCCCGGCACCATCATTGTGTCGTTTGGGTTCTCGGTCCTGATCGGCGTCGTCTTCGGGCTGTATCCGGCCTGGCGGGCGAGCCGGCTGGTGCCGGTCGACGCGCTGCGTTACGAGTAGTATCCACCCATGAGCCAGTCGCAACCGCTCGGGGCGTCCTCGGGCCGCGCGCCGCTCGCCACGCTGCTGCGCCTGGTCCAGGTCAGCCTGGGATTGCGCCTGATTCTGGACGTGCTCGGTCTGATCGGCGCAACGCTTGCTTTTGACGCGGGTGTGATTGGCCTGGTGGCCCTGGCGTCGCTGCCCTCGCTTGGATTGTTGGTGCTGACCATTTTCGCGCCCCGAAAGGGGTGGGTGACGGCGCGCTTCATCTCCGGGCTGCTGGTGGCGATCCTGGTCGGGCAGATGCTCGAAGGGGTCGTCTTTAAAGCGATGTTGCGCGCGCTGCCAGTCGAAGGGGTGTTCGGTGGCGCTGAGGGCCTGCGGCGCGGGCGCGCGGCTGTGGAAGCCGGTCTGCCTCAGCCGCTGGTGTTCCTTCGATCCGGTTTTGGGGTGCCATTCCTGCTGGCGTTGATCCCGAGCATGCTGGGCTCGTGGCTGGGGGGACGTCATGCGTCGTTGCGTTGGGCTGCCCTCGCGATTCTGCTTAATGCCGTGGGCCTCGTCGTGGTCGATATCACAACCTTGTCGCTGCTGCGCTTCAACCTGGCCGCGTTCAGCGCCCAGGCGCTGGCCATTGCGGTCACCTCGATTTTCGTCGGCACACTGGCGGACCAGTTACGGGATGAGCAGGCCCATTTGCGCCATGCCAACCAGCAACTCGCAACCCAGACCCGGGTCGGCGAACAGTTGGCGGCTAGTCGCGAGCGGGTGCGCATTGCCCGCGATCTTCACGACACGCTGGCCCACACCCTGGCCGCCATCGACGTGCAGCTCAAAGCCGTCGACGCGCTGCTCGAGACCGATCCGGCCCGCGCGCGCCAGGGCCTTCGAACGGCTGAGGACGTTGTGCGCCACGGATTGCGCGAAACCCGCGCCGCGATCACGGATCTGCGGGCCAATCTGGTCGAGGAACAGGGGCTCGCCGCGGCGCTTCAACGCCTTGTTGAACAGATCGGGACGCGTTCCGGCGCTTCGCTGACTTTTGAGCAGACTGGAGCCGAACCCAGCCTTGATCGTGGCCGGGCCGAGACGCTCGTTCGGATTGCGCAGGAGGCGCTCAACAACGCCAGCCGGCATGCCCAGGCCCGTGCGATTTCATTGCGCCTGATAACGACCCCAACCCACATTGAGATCCAGATTTCCGATGATGGGATTGGATTCGATCTTGAGAGCCTCGACGACGCCCGGTTTGGGTTGCGCGGCATGCGTGAGCGGGCGGAGGAGGCCGGCGCGCGCCTGAAGATTGAGAGCCAGACGGGCCGGGGCACGGATGTGACCCTGAGATTGACGCTCGGAGGCTAACGCTGCTGTTTCAAATTTGCGCGAGACAGCAGACGCGCAATCCTTTCGTCACACTTCCGAAAGGGCGCGCTCACATAGGGCTGGCATTGTCACTACGATGGCTTACGTATCCCGACCCAATCTGTCTCGTTTGATCCTCCTACCGCTCGCTATTGGCGCGATCCTGGTACTTGCCGCATGCGCCGGCGTACAGCCACAGGCCGCACCGACGGCCAAGCCGACCGAAGCCTTGCCCAAGCCGACCGAAGCCATGCCCAAGCCGACCGAAGCCATGGCTAAGCCGACCGAAGCCATGCCCAAGCCGACAGAGGCCATGGCGAAGCCGACCGAAGCCATGCCCAAGCCGACCGAGGCCATGGCGAAGCCGGCCTGGCAGACGACGAAATTGACGGATGCCCGCACCGGCAAAACGTTTACCCTGGCCGACTTCCCAGGAAAAACGGTGTTTGTTGAAAACATGGCCACCTGGTGCGCCAATTGCGCCCAACAGCTTCGGTACGTGAAAGACGCCCAGGCCAAGCTCGACCCAAACAAGGTCGTCTTCATCGCCCTGAGCGTCGAATCGGATCTGAAACCGGCGGACGTGGCCAGCTACGCCGACAAGGCCGGGTTCAACTTCCAGTTCGCGGTCCTGAATGCCGAGCAGTTGAAGTTGATGGTTGATGCCTTTGGCTTCACCGCCATCAACCCGCCCAGCACCCCGCACTTCGTTATCAAGCCGGATGGGATGGTCTCAAAGCTCCTGACAGGATTCGTGGACGCAAACGCGCTTGTCAAGTTGCTCAGTCAATAACCTCTCCCAGTCCAACGTGGTCAACATGGACATCCCCCGGCGTCGCCGGGGGATGTCCATGCCGGCCAGATAAAGAGAGACCGTCATGACAGTCTTCCTCGAAGCCTTTGTCCTTGGCAACAGCGCCATCCTGACCAACGTATGCATGCTCCCGCTTTATCCCGGCCTGATCGCCTTTCTCGCCGGGACGAATGGGAGTGGCAAGTCAAAGCCGAGCGTTTGGCTGGGCGTGCTGGTGCTGGCCGGAGTGCTGACGACGATGCTCTTGATTGGCGCTTTGTTCTCGGCTCTGCGCCAGTCGATCGCATCGATCCTGCCCGTCCTTCTGCCCGTCATCTACGGCCTGGTCATCGTGTTGGGCATTCTGATGCTGCTCGGGCTCAATCCGTTTGCCCGTCTTGCAACATCCCAATCGCCCATGCTGCGCGATCCGCGCGCGACCGCGTTTCTGTATGGCGCGCTGCTCGCCCCGATGACCCTGCCCTGCATCGGACCGCTCATCATCGCGACGTTTGCCATAGGCGCGGGAAGCTCAGAGACGCTGGCTCAGGGTCTGCTTTATTTTCTGGCCTTCGGGCTCGGATTCGGGTGGCCGCTGGTGGTGCTTCCGCTTCTGGCTGCGCCGCTGCAACGGCGGTTCACCGGCTGGTTGTCCTCACGCTACGCATTGATCGGCCGGATCTCGGGCGCGCTGCTCGTCGTCATCGGCTTGTTTGGGCTGTATTCGGAGTTCGGACGCTGAGGGCTCCTCTTGGAACTGGTTTCCGGAGGCGATAACCCGCGGCCCGGCATACGCCGGGCCGCGGGTTATCGCCCCCGAAGTACGGGTCCGTTCGTGGTCCCAAACGTCGGCATACAATCGGTCGGGTGGAAGAGATCCGCGTCCTCATCGTCGACGACCAGGCGGTTGTTCGCGAGGGGCTGTCGATCGTCATAGATCATCAGTCCGGGATGCGCTGCGTGGGCGCAGCGGAGGATGGATTGGATGCGTTGGACAAGGCCCGCGCGCTGTTGCCGGACGTAATTCTGATGGACCTGAAAATGCCGCGCATGAATGGCGTGCAGGCGATGCGCGCCATCGCCCAGGAAAACCTTCCCTGCCGCGTCATCGTGTTGACAACCTACGACAGCGACGACTGGGTCTTTGACGGCGTGCGGGCCGGCGCCATCGGTTATCTGCTCAAGGATGTCAGCGTCGACGATCTCGCCGATGCCATCCGGGCGGCTTCGCGCGGTGAATCGCGGCTCGATCCGGGGATTGCGCGCAAAGTCATGGACGAGTTTCGGCGCATCACCGTCGACGCCTCGCCTTTGCGCCCCGCGGAGTCGCGCACCCGGCCGCACTACGAGGCCCTGACCGAACGCGAATCCGAGGTCCTCAACCTCATTGCCGAGGGGTTGGCCAATAAAGACATTGCCACCCGGCTCTTTTTAAGCGAGGGCACGGTCAAAAACCACGTGAGCGTGATCATGGCCAAGCTCCAGGCAAACAGCCGGGCGGATGTCGTCGCCAAAGCGTATCGCGAGGGCATGGTCCGACCACGGCCCTGACGTTCATCCGATGACCGATCCGCGCATTCCCCTCAGCGAATACGACGGCCCTGGCGAAGCGGTGATCGAGCCGTCGCGCGTGATCGCGCCCATCCCGGGCGCCGCGCGGGCCGTGCTGTGTTTCTTTCAGGACGCCATCGATCGGCTTGTCGCCGCCCGCGCGCTTGTGCCGCGCTTTCATTTGCGATCGGAGATCGGGGCGGTGCCCGTCTACGACGTGCCGGTGGGCGCTACAAACGTCCTGCTGACTCACCCCGGGGTGGGCGCGCCGTTGGCGGCCGGCTTCCTCGAGGAGATGATCGCCTTCGGCAGCCGGCATGTCATCGCCTGCGGTGGTTGCGGTGTGCTAGACTCGACACTCCCCGTTGGACACGTTCTGGTGCCAACCGTTGCAGTCCGGGACGAGGGCACCTCATTCCACTACCTCCCGCCGGCGCGGGAAGTCTCGGCCAGCCCGCGCGCAGTCGCCGCCATTGAGGCCGCGCTGCGCGCCCGCGACATCCCGTATGACGTGGTTAAGACCTGGACGACCGACGCGCTGTATCGCGAGACGCGCGCTCGGGTCGCCCGCCGGCAAGCCGAGGGCTGCCGCACGGTTGAGATGGAAGCGTCGGCATTTTTTGCCGTCGCCCAATTCAGGGGCATCGACTTCGGCCAGGTGCTATACGCCGGGGATGACGTGGCTGCGCAGGAGTGGACCCACCGCGACTGGACTCGCCATTCTGTGCGCGACGAACTCCTCGATCTGGCGCTCGTCGCGTGCGCGGGGCTGCCATAGCGAGGAACCAAAATCAATC
>JBDSIP010000547.1:0-13607 GCA_039917915.1 Thermoflexales bacterium | reverse complement strand
GCTTTGGCGAGAAGATCATCGGGCTGCCCATCACCGTGGGCGCGACGATGTACTTCTATAACAAAGCCATGTTTGACGCCAAGGGCCTCAAGTACCCCGAGTGGGGCTACACGATGCAGCAATGGCTGGCCGACGCGGTGAAAATGACCGACCGGAGCAAGAAGATCTTCGGCGCGGCGATGCCGACCCGTCTGTGGCGCGGTGAGTTCTTCGCGTTTGGCGCCAAGCCGATGAGCGAGGACGGCAAGACGGTCGAGGGCTACATGAACGGGCCCAAGTCGATCAAAGCCTTCGAATTCATGGTCGATCTGGTCGAGTCGGGCGCGGTGCCAACCAAGGCCGAGTTCGACGTGCTGAGGACCGAGGGCACGGGCCCGATCGACTTGTTCAACACCGGCCGGCTCGGCTTCGCTGGCCTGAACAACGGACAATTCGACCAGGTCGACAAGGCCGGGATCAAGTTCGGGCTGATCCACAACCCGGCCGTCGAAGGCGAGGATATCTTCACTAACGCCTGGACGTTGCAGCTTGGCATCCCCGCGGCGAGCAAGAATCGCGAGGCGGCCTGGGAGTATGTCAAGTGGCTGACCAGCGATGTGGGCCAGCGCTACATGATGACCAATCGGAATGGCGCCTACACCCCGCCCATGCCAGCCCTGTGGCCTGATCACCCCGGCAAGAAGGATCCGCGCCTCGACTTCTTCTTCAAGATCATCGGTACGACCCGGCACGTGTGGGAGTTCGCCGGCAAGTTCCCCTACTTCGCCAAGGCGACCCGCCCCGGCCAGGATGTCTACGACGGCATCTACGCCGGCAAGATCAAGCGGGCGGATATCAAGTCCGAGTTGGACAAGCTCGTCGCCCCGATGCAGAAGATCGTCGACGAGGAGCGCGTAAAACTGGGCTTGAAGTAACACCACCAAAACTCGTTATCCAGAGGCGATATCCCCCGCCGGGGCGGGGGATATCGCCTCTGAGGACGAGTTTCGGTAGGAGTGCAAAGTCAAACCAATGCGAATCCGAATCCCGAGAAACACGCTGGCGCGCCGCGAAGCAGCCGAAGGACTGCTCGGCATCAGCCCCTGGCTGATCGGCTTTCTGCTGTTCACGACCGGACCCTTCGTCGTGTCGATCGTGCTCAGCATGACCGACTGGCGGATCATGATCGCGCCCAAGTTTGTCGGGCTTCAGAACTACGTCCAGATCCTGACGAACGACCCGAACTTCTGGCAGTCCATCCGGGTGACCTTCACCTATGTGGCGCTGGCCCTGCCGCTCGGGTTGTTCGCGGGCCTGGGTCTGTCGCTACTGCTCAATCAGAAGGTGCCGGGCGCGCGCGCGTTCGGCACCCTCTTTTATCTGCCCGCAGTGCTGTCCGGGGTGTCAGTGGCGCTGATGTGGATGTGGCTGCTCAACCCGGACTACGGGGTGGTGAACTCCCTGCTCGGGCTGGTTGGCATCCAGGGGCCGAACTGGTTCTGGGATCCGGACTGGGCGCTTCCGAGCGTTGTGCTGATGAGTCTATGGCGAGTGGGCGGGAGCGCCATCATCTACCTGGCAGGACTGCAGAACATCTCGCCGCATCTGTACGAGGCGGCTGAGATCGATGGGGCCGGTCGTCTGGCCAAGCTGCGCCACATCACTATCCCCATGCTCACCCCGACCATCTTCTTTCAGCTCGTCATGGAGCTGATCGACGCCTTCCAGGTCTTCACCGTCATTTACGTCATCACCGATGGCGGGCCCATGCGCTCCACCCTGTTCTACATGTTCTACATGTTCCGGACGGCCTTCGAGGACTTCGACATGGGATACGCCTCAGCTCTGGCCTGGATCATGGGAGTCATCATCCTTGGTTTCACCGCGCTGGTGTTCAAGAGCTCGCCGCTGTGGGTGTTCTACGAATCCGACGTCAAACAGTAAATGGCTGCCATCACTTCCACCCGCGCCGGCTTCCGGGGCTCGCAGAAATGGCAAACCCGTCTGAACGTGTTCGCCACACTGGCCGCGCTGACGCTCCTGGCAATCGTCGTCGTCGGCATCCCGATGGGCTGGATGGTGACGACGGCGCTCAAGGAGCGCACCCAGATCTTTGCCTGGCCGCCCGTCGTGTGGCCAAACCCGGTCCGCTTCGAGAACTTCAGCGAGACGTTGACCGCAATCCCCCTGTTGCAGTTCAGCCTCAACACGCTGGTGCTGTGCGCGCTGAGCATCGTGGGGCGGATGGCCTCGTGCAGCATCGTCGCCTTCTCGTTCGCCCGGCTGCGTTTCCCGGGGCGCAACATCTTGTTCGCGGTGCTGCTGTCGACGTTGATGATCCCGTCGCAGATGATCCTCATCCCCCAGTTTGCGCTGTTCAAGACTGTCGGTCTGGTTGACATCTTCAACGGTTATCTGCCGCTGGTGCTGCCCTCGTTCTTTGGCAACGCCTTCTTCGTGTTTCTGATGCGGCAGTACATCATGACAATACCGCGCGAATTGGACGAAGCCGCCCGGATCGATGGCGCGTCGACATGGCAGGTTTTCTGGCGAATCATCATGCCATTGTGCAAACCGCCTTTGGTTGTGATCACGGTGCTGACGTTCCTGTGGACGTGGAACGAGTTCATGCACCCGCTGATCTACATCACCCAGTTCGACAGCTATACGATTCAGCTCGGGCTGAACATGTTGAAGGGCCGCTTCAACATCCAGTGGAATCTGATCATGGCCGGCTCGCTGATGGCGGTGGTTCCGTGCGTGGTGCTCTACTTTTTCACCCAGCGCTACATCGTGGGTGGCATCGCCAGCGTTGGGATCAAGGGCTGAGGACGGCCAACATGGCGCACGGAGGGCGCGTCGCCCACGTGCTGCCGGTCGGTTTGGCGGCCGCGCTGTGCCTGCTCGGCGGGCTAGCTGTGGGACCGGCCGCTGCGCCAGTGGCTCGCCGCGCGCTCGCGGCGGCGACGTTGCATGGGATTGTGTATGTCGCGGGAGGCTGGAATGGCGAGGCCACCCAGCTTGATCGAGTGGACGCCTACGATCCGATCGAGCGCGCCTGGCGTCCCGTGCCGGCCCTGGCGATCGCGCGCAGCCAGCACAGCCTTGTCGCGGCGCTCGGGCGCCTGTGGGTCGTGGCCGGCTGGAGCGCCGAGGGCGGTCTGGTGGCTGAGATCGAGACTTGGAAGCCGGGCGAGGCAACCTGGCGCACGGTCACCCGTGTGCCCACCCCTCGGCGCGAACCCGGCGTGGCGCTACTGGGGAATCGAATCGTCGTCGCGGGCGGCTTCAACGGCAGCAGCGATGCCGACCTCGACGGCTACAGCGGCGTGGTCGAGGCGTATGACCTGGCATCCGGGGCCTGGGCGAGCCTGGCGTCCATGCCGACGCCGAGGCGCGGATTGGCCCTGGTGAACGTAAACGATGCCTTGTATGCCCTGGGCGGCTACAACGCGTGGGATGGGTTTCTGGGCGTGGTCGAGCGCTACGATCCGGACCGGGACGCATGGCAGCGCCTGGATTGGTCAATCGCGCCGCGGACCTGGGCGGCCGGTCTGGCCGACGCGGAGGCGATCGTGCTGATCGGCGGCTTTGACGGAAGCGGCCCGCTGGCGCGGGTCGAACGGATCGATGCCTTGACGGGCAAGGGCTGCGACCTGGCCCCGCTCCGAGTCGCCCGAAGTTGGCTGGCCGCCGCGCCGCTAGGCGGCCGAAGGGCATTGACCGTGGGTGGCGAGACTCGGTCAGGATTCAGCGACGCGGTCGAGGTGATCGCGCTTGGCGATCCAGACAGAGCCGGTTATCCGGACCTGTGCGCAATTGCGCGCTATCAACCTTGAGCCGTGGCAATATGCGGCTCGTTTCAGAATCGAGGACAGACACGTGACACTTCCACATGACTATGCCGAGCGCGTTTACGCCGGCTGGCTGGGCAAATGCATCGGGGTGCGCTTTGGCGCCCCGACCGAGAGCCTGACCTATAAGGACATCCAGACCCTGTTTGGCGAGCTCAACGCCTATCTCCAGACCGATCCGCGCATCTTCCATCCCGACGACGATTTGACCGGGCCGATGCTGTTTCTGCGCGCGCTCGACGACTATGGAGACGATCCGCCGGCCGGGCGTTTTGGCGACGTGTGGCTGAACAACATCGCGGATGGGCGTGGCACGTTGTGGTGGGGCGGCTACGGGATCTCCACGGAGCACACCGCTTATATGAACCTGGCGGCCGGGATTCCCGCCCCCGCCTCCGGCAGCATTGCCGTGAACGGGCTGACCATTGCCGAGCAAATCGGCGGACAGATCTTCAGCGATGGCTGGGGGCTGATCTGCCCCAACAACCCGACCCGGGCCGCTGAGCTGGCCCGGCGGGCAGCCTCGGTGTCGCATGATGGGAACGCGGTCTACGGGGGGATGTTCGTCGCGGCGATGTGCGCGGCCGCCTTCTCCGCAAGCACCGCGCGCGAGGTGCTCGAGGCCGGGCTTGGAGCGATCCCAGCCGATTCGACCTACGCCCAAGTATCGCGCCAGGTGCTCGACTTCCATGATCAGAACCCGGAGGATTGGCGGGCCTGTTTCGCCTGGATCCACGCCAACCACGGCTACGACAAGTATCCCGGGCGCGTGCACGTCATTCCGAATGCGGCGATTATCGTGATGGCCCTGGCCTACTCCAACGATGACTTTGTGGATGCCATCCGGATCGCCAACATGGGCGGCTGGGACACCGACTGCAACGCGGGCAATGTCGGCGCGGTGATGGGGGTGCTGCGGGGCGTCACCGGCATCCCGGAACACTGGCGCCGCCCGCTGCATGACTTCTTCACCCTGGCCTCCCTGACGGGAAGTCGCAACATCATGGATATCGCCCATGCGGCCGACCTGTTTATCGCCCATGGCCATCGCCAGGCCGGCCTGAGCGCGCAGAGCAAGGCGCGCTATCACTTCGATTATCCGGGGAGTACCCAGGGGTTCTCGGCCGTGAACGGGATGGCCGAGATCGTCACCGTGGCCCAGACCGATGAGACTGGAATGGGCGCGCTGCGGCTCTCGGGGGTCGACTTGTATCGGCGGCGTAGCATGGGCGCGGCCGTGCGCACATATCTGCGGCCGGCCGAGCTGGACGGCAACAACTATCGCGGCACTTTCTCTCCCAGCCTATACCCGGGCCAGACGATCAGCGTTCGGATCATGGCCCACCCCAGCGCGAACCCGGAGCTGATCGCCAATCTGTTTGTCCGCGACGCGAATACCGGCCAGCGGATCGAGCAGCAGGCTGGGCTGACCCTCACCCCGGGTCAATGGCAGCGCCTCGAGTGGCGCATCCCGCCAAGCGACGGCGTACTGATCGATCAGGTCGGGGTGCTGGTGACGGCGATGCACGCCCCCCATCTCAATGAAAGCGTCTACATCGACGATCTGGACTGGACCGGCGCGCCGGAGTATGGGATCGATTTCAAGCGCGAACGGATCGAGACCGATGGATGCAGCCAATTCACGTTTTTGCGCGGGTACTGGACCCTCCAGGGCGACGCGTATGTTGGCAGCGGGATCGGGCAGAACGAGACGTATACCGGCGATGTGGGCTGGACTGACTACCAGGTTTCAGTCGAGGCCCGCCCGGTCAGCGGCGATGCGCACATGCTCCTGGGCCGCGCGCAGGGCGCGCTGCGCTCGTATGCGTTGGCCTTGCTGCCTGGCCGCCTGGCCCTGCTGCGGAATGACCACGGCTACGTCGAGGTTGCCTCCGCGCCGTTCGCCTGGCGGCACGGCGAAACGATTCATCTCAACCTGCGCGCGCTCGGTTCCGCGCTGGAGGGCAGCGCGACGCGTCCGGGCGACGGCGCTCCTGTCACGGTTAGCTGGTCGGACCCGCAGCCGTATCTGTCCGGGATGATCGGGCTGGCCAATCAGCGCGCCTGCCGGACCGAGTTCCGCAGCGTGAGTGTGATGCCATGAACCTGAGGGACCGATTCAGCGGGGCGCTGCTGGGTGGGGCGATCGGCGACGCGCTGGGTGTGCCGGCCGAGAAGCGCACCCCAGCCGAGATCCGGTCACGATATGGCGAGATCCGAGGCTTTGTCGCGCCGTGGGACGCGCCCGGAACGAATCCGCGCTACCGAGGAGATGGCAACATCACCGACGACTCGCTGATGATGGCCGCCCTGTGCCGGGTGTATCTCGAGAAGCGCGACCATCTCGATGCGCGCGACGCAGCGACGTATCTCGTGCCGCATCTTCTCGCCCCCGACACGTTCGTGCCCGAATACGGGCGGCCAATGGCGCTGATCGAGCGCCTGTTTTACCCGGAGAAATATCTGTATCTCCGCCTTAAGCTGGCCAACGTTGATCCGCGCGAGGGCGGGCTGGGCAACATGATCAACTGCGGGGCAGCGATGTATGTTGCGCCGATCGGGCTGATGAACGCGGGCGATCCGCGGGCGGCCTATGCCGAGGCCATCGACTTCGCGGCCGCCCATCAGTGGAGCTATGGGCGCGAGGCGGCCGGGGTGATGGCCGCCTGCGTGGCGGCCGCGGCCGCGCCCGGCGCAAGCATCGGCGAGGTCATCGAGGCGGGCACGCTGTTCGCGCGGGATGGGACGGCCGCAGCGGTTCGTACCGCCCTGGACGCCGTCCGCGGAGTAAAGGATTGGCGGGCAGCGGTCGAACCGCTGCAGAAGGCGCTGTTGCCGTTCATGCCGGGCGGATGGACGGCCGATCGGCGGCCATCGGGTCAGCCCAGCCGGGAGGGCGCGATCGAGGAACTCCCGGCCGCCCTGGCCTTGCTGGCGGTCACGGGGGGCGACTTCACCGAGAGCGTGATCGCCGCGGCAAACTATGGCCACGACGCCGACTCGATCGCGGTCATGGCCGGCTGTATTGCGGGGGCCCTGGGTGGAACTGCCGCAATTCCAACGGCCTGGGCCGAGACAATCACCCGGCGCAATCGAATCGACTTTGGAGCGCTCGGCGCGGAACTCTGCGCGCTTTTTGTCGATCTGGAGACGCATGCCTGGCGCGAGGCCAGCTCCCGGCGCGAGCGGCTGGGCCTGGCGGAAAAGGAGCAGGTTTGAGTGTAAACCGGTCAACCCTTAGGGTGTTCGCGGCATGACTTTCGAAGCCACGGCCGGACACTGCGGCCCGGAAGCCCGCTCGGACTGCTGGGTGCGGGTGTGGCGACCGGAGCCGGGCACGGCGCCCGAGGTCACCGTCCGGAGCAAGGTCGCCTCGATGTACGGCCCGTCCATCCACGCCCAGCTCATCGAGACCCGCACAACGCTGGGCGCCGACGACCTATCGATCGAGATCGATGACCAGGGCGCCCTGCCCTACACCCTGATGGCCCGGCTCGAAGCGGCCGTGCGCCGGCTGCGCCCGGAGACACGGGCAAGCGCCCTCTCGCCGCCCCCGGCTTTCGCCGGGGCAGGCCTGGTGAGATCGGCGGAGCGCGGCCATGGCCTGCGCCGCTCGCGGCTGTATCTGCCCGGCGACGCGCCCAAGTTCTTCATCAACGCCGGGCTGCACCGCCCCGACGCCGTCATTCTCGACCTCGAGGACGCGGTCGCGCCGGCCGAGAAGGATGCCGCCCGGATTCTGGTCCGCAACGCGCTGCTCAGCGTCGATTTTTGCGGCGCGGAGCGGATGGTCCGGGTGAACGCGCTGCCGGCTGGACTGGCCGACATCGCCGAGCTCGCCCCCCACGGCGTCGATGTCTTTGTCCTGCCCAAGGTCGAATCAGCCGACGCGGTGGCGGCCGCCCATGCCTGCATCCAGCAGGCCTATGCCGCTTCGGGGCTGCTGGTTACGATCGAAACGGCCAAGGGCGTGCTGCAGGCGGCCGAGATCGCCGCCGCGCCGGGGGTCGTGGCCCTCAACCTGGGGCTCGAGGACTACGCTGCCGACATTGGCGCGACCCGCACCCGGGATGGGCGCGAGAGCGCCTGGGCGCGCGGACAGGTCCTCAACGCCGCCCGGGCGGCCGGCGTGCAGCCGCTCGCATCGGTCTATGCCGACATCGATGACGCCGACGGATTCCTGGCCTGGGCCCGTGGCGAGCAACGGATGGGGTTTGAGGGTGTGGCGTGCCTGCACCCGCGCCAGGTCGCCCTCGCCCACCGCGCGTTTGCGCCAACCCCCGAGGAGGTTGCCCTGGCCAGCCGGATCGTGGAAGCCTTCGAGGCCGGCCTCGCGGCGGGCGTGGGTGCGATCGCAGTGGACGGGCGGATGGTCGACGCCCCGGTGGCCGCCCGGGCCCGGCGCGCGCTGGCCCGCAACGTCTGATATCCCTATGGAACACGGCTTGTGAACGCCCAAATCACGGCAACCGCGGAGGGGCACCCATGACGCTCCAACCGAACCCAGATACCGGGCGGGCGGCGCCTATTGAGGCAAACGGACGCCCGTTGACCCCATTTCAAGGCGTGGGGGCGGTGATCCCAAATGGACAGCGCAAAGCCGGGCCGCGGGTGCGCTCGGTCGCCGAATACCCGCTCAACGGCGACAAGCGCGCGCCCAACCTGCGTGAGGCGCTGCGCCGGGCCGGGCTGCGCGACGGCATGACGATCTCATCTCATCACCATTTGCGGGATGGAGACGGGGTGATGCTGCGGGTCTTCGACGAGGCCGCCGCCCTGGGCGCGCGCGGGCTGGTCTGGGCGCCCTCGGCGGCCTTCCCCTGCCACGCCCCGCTGATCGAGCGGCTGCGCGACGGCACGCTCGAGCGGATCGAGGGCAGCCTGAACGGACCGCTGGGCGAATACGCCTCGCGCGGGCAGATGGCCGGCATGGCAGTGCTTCAGTCGCATGGCGGGCGCTACCGCGCGCTGCAGGACGGCGATCTGCGGCCCGATATCGCCATCATCGCCGCGCCGGCGGCCGACGCCTTTGGCAATTGCAGCGGAACCCAGGGGCCATCGGCCTGCGGCCCGCTCGGGTTCGCCCTGGGCGACGCCCAGTACGCCGAGCACGTCATCGTCGTCACCGATCACCTGCTCCCCTTCCCCTGCGCGCCATGGGCGATCCAGGGCAGCCTGGTCGATCAGGTCGTGGTGGTCGATTCGATCGGCGATCCGGCCCGGATCGTGAGCGGGACCACCCAGGTCACCCGCTCGCCCGACCGGCTCCTCATCGCCGAGTACGCCGCCCGCTTTGTGCGCGAGGCCGGGATCGTGCGGGACGGGTTTTCGTTCCAGGCCGGCGCAGGCGGGACGAGCCTGGCCTTCACCCTGGCCCTGCGCGAGCACATGCGAGCGCTGGGCGTGAAGGCCCGCTTTGTGCGGGGCGGGAGCACGCGCTACATTGTCGAGATGCTCGAGTTGGGGATGACCGACTACATCCTGGACGGGCAGAGCTTCGACCTCGAGGGGGTGCGCTCGCTGCGCGACAATCCCCGGCACCTGCAGACCAACCCGTCGATCACCTACAACTACCACGGCAAAGGCAACGTGGCGGCCCTGGTCGACTGCGCGGTGCTGGGGGCGACCGAGGTCGACCTCGATTTCAACGCCAACGTCGTGACCCATTCGGACGGGTTGCTGCTACATGGCATCGGCGGCTGGCAGGACGCGCTGTTTGCAGGCTGCGCGATCCTGGCCGTGCCATCGTTCCGCGACCGCGTGCCGATCATCAAGGATCGGGTGACGACGTTGTGCGCGCCGGGGGAAATGATCGACGTGATCGTCACCGAGCGCGGAATCGCCGTTAACCCGCGGCGGGCGGATCTGCTGGAGGCGGTGCGTGCTTCGGGCCTGCCGCTGCGAACCCTGGCGTCGCTGAAAGCCGAGGCCGAGGCAATCTGCGGCGGCCCGCCCCGGCCGGCCGCGCTGACCGACCACCCGATTGGAGTAGTGACCTGGGTGGACGGGACGGCCCTGGATACGGTGTATCAGGTCGCGGGGGGGTGAGCGGACAGGTTCGGAGCGCGGACAGAAGGCATTAGCCGACATAAAAATGGTGCCGTAACTACCAGCCCGCTGGCCTGTGCACGTGAAGTCAGTTGGCAGGCCCGGACCGCTTATCCAGCGGACTTCCCCATAGGGCGTGTAACGCATCTGCGACACTACAGCCCCGCTCGCGTTCGTCGCCAGCGAGGCAGACCCGAGGCTTGCCCTGAGCGGCGTGGAGTACCACGGTGCCGCTACTGCGGGCCGCGAAGGGTGGTCGCCGTGCAGGTAGGTGAGCGTGCGGGGCGCGCCGCCACTCAAGACGCCCTCCTTCATCGCCACGATTGTGCCACCAAAGCTGTAATACTCCCGCCGATTGCGGGCGTGCAGCGCCTCGGCCGGGACCAACTCAAGGCTTCCGCCCGCCCGGCGCCACAGCAATTGGACCACTCCCGCCGTCGTCGTCGTGTAGTTCAGATAGGTCAGCGAGAAGTTGTACGGA
This sequence comes from Thermoflexales bacterium, assembly GCA_039917915.1. Classification (GTDB taxonomy): domain Bacteria; phylum Chloroflexota; class Anaerolineae; order J036; family Brachytrichaceae; genus Brachythrix. Next base: position 3,245 of record JBDSIP010000547.1, on the reverse strand, counting down.
ACCCCTGGATACAGGGTCAGGCTCGAGGCGCTTTCTTTGGTGATCGCGACCTGGGCCGTCGAGTTGGTCACGGCGAGCCCACTAAAAAACCAACACCAGGTGACCAAATCGAGACTGTATCATTGCCCTCCATTCCGAACAATACACCCTAACGTCCGGAGCCTATCACCAAACGCGCCGCTTGTCCCTGGCCAGTCGGCTGTACTTTGCCTGGCCGCCTGGCCAGGATGCCAATATTTCGCTCGACGGTCGCATAACGAAATAGATTTACCCATGTCTGATTGACACGTTCATGCACACGCGCGCTCGAGGCGATCAACCTCGTGGATAGGCGTCGGCAGCTTCATGCAGTCACGCTACGCTGGCGCCTGCCCGCGAGGTTGATCACGTCAAGAGCCTGCCTATTGTCTGAATCACGGATGCGGAGGATTCCATAGATGACACAGATCGTCGCCGCCGAATGACACGAGCCTCTCCGCGGCATCCGAGTCATCCTCCGCATCCGCAATTCAGACAGGTGTCCGACGCGGGTCCGCGACATCCGGGCCATCTGCAGCCTCCGTGTTCTCCGTGATTCAGACAGGCGCCACCCGCCATGGCGCCCAACGGAATTACTTGGGAATCCCACGCTTTCGCGTGGGATGACGGACGCGGGGGATGACGGACGCGGGGGGATTGCGCGAATCATCGTTGCCGGGTCGAATGAGTCTCTCCGCGACATCCGCGTCATCCTCCGCATCCGCGATTCAGACAGGTGTCGCGGAGCGGGGCCAGGGGAGACCGCGAGACGCAGGAGGCGAGGCCCACCTGGGAGGTGGACCCCACCTGAACCGGCGCTCGATGTGATCCCATTAAGTAACGGGCGAGAACACACTCTGGCGTTCAGTCTCGCCGAGCGTAGTGCAGGATCAGGACGCCGTTGGGCAGCGGCTTGGACGATATGAGGTTGAAGCCGACCAGTGTGCCGCCCGGGAAGAGGCGCTTGCCGCCACCCACGATCAGCGGAAACAGGTAGAGGCGCAGCTCGTCCACCAGGTCGTGGGCGAAAAGCAGGTGGGCCAACTGGCTGCTGCCGTCGGTGAGGATGTTTTTGCCGGGCTGGGCCTTGAGGACCCGGATTGCCTCAACCACGTTGTCACGAATGATGGTTGTGTTACGCCAGATCGGGGCGGCCAACGTTGTGGAAACAACGTAGTGGGCGGAGTCCCCAAACGGATCCTCGGCCGGATTTGGCTCAAACGCCTCGGCGTGACCAACATAGGTGCGCCGGCCGAGCAGCACGGCGTCGACGTCGGCGATGACCTCAGAAAATCCGGCGCCGATGCCGTCATCCCAATTGCGGGCCACCCACCCGCCGTGAGCGAAACCGCCGTCCGTGTCTTCATCCACGCCACCGGGCGCCTGAATCACCCCGTCCAAGGTGATGAATTCGCTGATGATGAGCTTTCGCATACCGGTTCTCCTTGTCATTCGGGATGAGTTCGGGCCGATGTTAGCACGACGTCCTGGATGGTGTCCACACGTGAGATGAACGCCGCCATGGCGGCCACGCCCGGGAGTGAACTCGCCAAAGCGCGCTGTACCCTGACCGGCTGAAGCCTGGGCTCCAACTCTTGAAAACTCATACGCCTGATCAAACCGAACGAACGTTCACGCAGATTCCGATACGGATGAATCGGCGTGAAACTGCGTCAATCTGCCGATAGATCCCCATTCTTCCCGGCCATTCCGCGGCGTCGGCAACACCAGGTGGGGCCCACCTTGATGGTAGGCTCCACCTCGCCCACAACATACTTGCCCTCCCGAATTTTTGGGCCATAATCAGCCCACGACATATGGAAACTGAATTCGTTGAGCGCCCTCCGCGGATCCTGCCCGAACTGCCCATCGGCGAAGAGAAAATTCCCGACCCGCCTCAGAAAAACGAGAGCGGCGGGATGGACGCGAGTTCGCTTATCCTGCCCCTCGTCAGCATGATGGGCTTCATGTTTGCCAGCGGCAGCGGCAACCCGCTGGCCATGGCCCCGATGGCCCTCATCATGCTCGCCTCCAGCGGGGCCGGCATCTTCCAGTGGCTGCGCGGACGGGGCGAATTCGAAGAGAAGAAGCGCAAATACACCATCCTGCTCAAGGAACTCCGTCAGAAGATGGAGATCACCCACAACACCCAGCGCACCTTCTACCACCACAACTACCCCGACATCGAGACCATCAAGGAAATCGCCCACCTGCGCGAAAAGAGCCGCTTCGGCTCGCGCCTGTGGGAACGCCGGCCCAGCGACTCCGACTTCGGGCATGTCCGCATCGGCATCGGCACCCGCCCCAGCACCTACGTTTTCAAGGCCGAGGGCGCTGCTGACCCGATCGACCCGAACCAATTGTCCAAGGACGCCGAGAAGCTGATGAAGGACTCAATGACCGTCGATGATGTCCCCATCACCATCCCCCTGCGCCCCAACGGACCCACCGGCCCGCAGGCCGACATGGAAGCCAACGCGAAGAAGGGCCTGCCGGGCCAGCCCTCCGGCCCGCGCCACGCCGTCGGCATCTTCGGCAAGAACACCTCCAACACCGCCGACTTCGCCCGGGCGATGATGGTCAATATTGCTGCCTATCACGCCCCGCAGGACATCCGGATCCACGTCCTGGGCAGCCCGGCCCGCGAGAAGGCCTGGCAATGGGCCGACTGGACGCCCCATTTCGTCATTCAGGGCGACGAGGACCCCAACAAGCCCCGCCCCAAAGAGCAGCTCTGCTTCGACAACGACCGGGCCAAGGTTCAGGCGTTCTGGAAACGGATCAAGAAGGACCTCGACCAGCGCCAGGTCCGCCTGCGCGACTCGGGCGATGACTCGGGCGGCGGCAAGCCCGACGTCAGCCTGCCGTTCTACCTCGTCGTCGTCGACATGCTCGGGGATATCCCCGAGAACTCGCCCCTCCACGACGTCTCCTCCGAGGCGGTCGTCGCTTTGGCCAACTCGAGCGGGCCGACCCTCGGCATCTCGATGGTCTTCCTGTCCAACGACTCGAACCGCATTCCATCCGAGTGCCAGGCCATGATCGAGGTCGCGGCCGCGGGCGACAAGACCATCTTCCGCTATACCGAGGTTGGGATGAACTCACCTCGTTATCTCGGAACCGCCGACCAGATCACCGCCGACGACGCGCGCAACAATTTTGCAGCCGCCATCCGCCGGCTCGAGTTGCAGCGCCCGTTCGGGGCCGACCTGCCCCGCTCGATAGAC
>JBDSIP010000546.1:0-7024 GCA_039917915.1 Thermoflexales bacterium | reverse complement strand
AGACCGAGCGCCCCCATCCGCGCCGGCCCGAGCGCCAGCTCACAACCCGCTGGTGCATTACGCACGCGATCGATCACCTCAGCCAGCATATTGGGCACGCCCAACTGACCCGCCAGATCTCGGCGCTGGTTTAGCTCCTCTACCCCTGTCGCGTGACGCGCATACGGGAGTGGTAAACCGGTCAACCCTTAGGGTTGGCCGATTTTGCTATTTGCCGCTGAGGGTCGGGAAGCCCTTGGCCCGCCAGGACAGGAGACCACCGGTCATGCTTGTCACGCTGCTGAAACCGGCCCTGGCCAGGATGTCGCGCCCGGACGTGCTCCGGTTTCCAGAACGGCAGATCACGATTACTTCGCGATCGCGCGGCACCTCGCTGAGGCGTTTCTCAAGCTGTCCGAGCGGGATCAGGGTCGTGTTCGCGACGTGAAACTCCTCCCATTCAGAGGGCTCGCGCACATCGAGGATGAAGGCGCCGGAGGCCGCCATTGAGCGCGCCTGCTCGGGCGTGATCTCGCTGGCCAACGGCTTCAAGCTGACCGAGCCGGCCGACGGGGCCGCTGGTGCCGGTGTCGCGACCGGTGAGCACGCGCCCAGCGTGATCATGACGGCGGCAAAAAACCCGAGATACCCCCGGCCCGGCCGGGGGTATCTCACTCCTGTGACTCGCCTGCTATCCATTGTTGCTGGCAATCAGTTGCGGCAACAACCCGCTGCTCTTCGGCACCAGGGTGATCCCGGCCTTGCTTTCGAGCAGGCGTTGGGTCTCCAGGGCCTCAAACATCGCCACGGCGACGTCATTGTCCTGCGAGATCTTCTGCAGCGTTGCGCCGACAATCTGCGGCCGAGTGGCCGCGGCCTTGCCGAACTCGATGGCGGCCTGGCGGTCGGCCGTGCTGGTGATGATGTTGACCTGGTTCGTGCCTGTCTGGCGGATCGCGGCGGTGACCTGGCGAAGCCGGTTGACGACCTTGGCCTCGATCCCGCGCTTCATCACATCGTCGCGGAACTGTACCTTGCGAATGTAGATGCTGCCCAGGCGATACCCCCAGTCGGTCGAATGGGAGGTGACTTCGTTGCGCACGAGCTGGCTCATGCGGTGGCGCTCCTCGAGCATCTGGGCGAGCGGCATGTTGCTTAGCGTGCGCACGCTGGCATTGCTGACGTTGGCGGCCAGCGAGCCGCGCGGATCACTGTTTTTGAACAGATACGCCACGGGATCGCTGACGAACATCTCGTACCACAGGCCGATGCCCATTGGCGCGCCCTCTTCGCTGTTGACCGGGCTGTTCCGCAGATAGTGCTGGTCCAGGCGCAGGTCGACCACGCGCAGGCTGCCCAGCCAGTTCACAACAAAGGCGGCCGGGCCGAGTTTGGCCGGCAGGATATGCAGGCCCGGCTCGTCGATGACCCCGATGACCTTGCCAAACAGCACGTAGACGTACGCGCGCCGCTCCGGAACGACCACGTAGAAACCAAAGATCCGGACGATGCCCTTGAAGATCGCCCACACGATCGTGAGCGCGACGAAGGTCACAAAGGCCGTCGGGATGAAGGCCAGAAAGCCCAGGTTGCCGAACAGGCGTTGAAATAGCGCATCCATTATTTGATCTCCGTCACTGCGCGCTGGGCGTTGGCATACAGCCCGAGCCGCACATAGCGCAGATATGTCTGGAGGGCATCCGGACCGCTCTCCTTAAGCAATGCCAACTGCTGCGACAGGGCCAGCAGGGGCTCGGTCTCAGCCTGGGCGCGCAGCGTTTCAATCTCGACCGCGCGTTTCGACTGGACGATCTTCTGGTCAGCGCTTGCCTGGGCAACCGAGATATCGCTGCTGACCTGGTTATAGGCGGTGTTGATCGCCGCCAGGGCATTTTCCACTTCGTTGGGCGGATCGATTGCGGTGATCAACGAGGCATCCAGCACGACACCGTAGCGGGCTGGCGATGACGCGCACTCGGTGTCCATGTGTTCATTGATATCGCGCAGGTTCTTGCGCAAATCGTTGATTGAAATGCCAGCCACCATGGTCGCGTCCACGGGTTGGGCCGTGTTGGCCTCGAGGCCGCTGCGCTGCGGCGCCTCGAAGTTGGCGATGCGCTCGCGCAACACCGAATGGAAGTAACCCATGATGTGGACGATCGGGTTCTTGATTCCGAACAGGTACGCGTATAGATTCGACTCGCTGACCTTGTAACGGATCTGGCCCTTGAGCTCGGTGTTGAGTTGGTCCTTGGTTACGGCCTCGAGGACGGTCCCGTTCTGATTGACGGTCGGATTCTCGGCGTCAAAGGCCAGGCTGACGGTCTGAATTGCAATCGGCACCTTATAGACCTTTTCCCACGGGAACTTGAGATATGGCCCGCCGGGTGGGATGACCTGTACCTGCGGATAGACGTAGCGCTCGCGTTCCTCGGGACGGAGATGCATGCTGATCGGATCGTCCAGCGTCGTCACCTTGCCGATACGAATCGCCTTTCCAAAACTGGTCTTCACCGCGCGCTCGTTCTGGTTGACGGTGAACAGACTTGGCAACATCGTTCGGACCAGCCAGAGCACAAAGCCCAGCAACAAGCCGATCAAGATTCCTGCGCTCATATGTGTTTTTCCCTCCTGAAATTGGACTGAAGCCGCCGACGGTCACTCGGACCGATCGACGGGCACAGGCATGACCATACACCAGACCGATGAACTGCGCCAGACGACCCCTACAACCCGTACTTCGCCGCCATGCGCTGGACGGTATTTACCCCACGCCAGGTCGCCGAAATCTTGAGCGTCCGCTCAAGCACGGCATTGGAGACCTTCGAGTCCGTTTGGCGCACAAGGCATTTCCAATACACCTCGCGCCCGTGCGCATGAAAATCGTCTATGTCGGTTTTGAGCCTGGCAAGCGCGGCTTCGCCAGGGAGCGACAACGGTTGGGCAAGGAAGCCGACATAAACTGCATGGGCAGCCAACGCGTCCGTTTCGCTAAAGGCGCGGTAGCGCGATATGGCGCCCAGTTCAGCGTCGTCGCGCAGGAAAGTCTTGACCTCGTAGCCAAGCGTCTTCTGCAACCCCGCTTCGATCTTGCGCTCCAACCCCCCTGGATCGCTGGACTTGGACACAAAGATGACATTTCCGCTGGCGATAAAGGTCTCGACGCGTTCGAGGCTCAGAGCCACGAACGCACTTCGGAGGACCTCCATCGTGACATTGCGGCCGCCGACGTTGATGGCCCGCAAAAAAGTGAAATAGCGCGGCATGTTGACCCTCAGGACAAAGCGGCCGGCAGGGCCTCGCTACGGATGAGCGCCCGGCTGAGCGCGTTGTGGTGGCCGACAACCTGACGGGTGTCGATCGTTGTAAGCCGGCCGTCGTCGACGATGATGCGACCGTTGATCATGGAGAAGTCCACCCCGCGCGGCGCGCAGAACACGGTCGCGGCCAGTGGATCGTGGAGGGCCCCGGCGTACTCAACCCGATTGAGATCGATGCCGATGAGGTCAGCCGCAAAACCCGGGGCGATCTGAGCGATGTCATCCCGCCCGAGCACGCTCGCCCCGCCCCGGGTGGCGAGCCAGAGCGCTTCGTAGGCCGAGAGCGCCGAAGGCCGATGCCCCGCCGATACGGTGTCGTACATCGCAAATGTTTCATCCGTCACGCGTTGCAGGAGCATGGCCTGGCGCGTTTCGAGCAACATATGGTTGCCATCATTGCTGGCGCTGCCATCGACACCCAGGCCGACCTTGACTCCGGCGTTGAGCATGAGCCGGATCGGGGCAATGCCGGAGGCCAGGCGCATGTTGCTGCTTGGGCAATGCGCGACGCCGCAGCCGCAGGCGCCCATGCGAACAAGATCGTGGGCCTGAAAGTGCACACCGTGGGCATACCAAACGTCTTCGCCAAGCCATTCCACGGACTCGGCATAGTCGAGCGGGCGCTTACCAAACATCGACAGGCAGAACGCGTCTTCGTCGCGGGTTTCGGCCAGGTGGGTGTGCAGCATCACCCCATGCGCACGGGCCATCCGGGCGCTCTCGCGCATCAAGTCGGTCGTCACTGAGAACGGCGAACACGGGGCAAGAGCCACGCGGGTCATCGCAAAGCGCGCAGCGTCGTGAAAGGACTCGATGGCGCGCTGGCTATCGCGCAGGATGTGCCCTTCATCCTCAGCGGCCCGGTCCGGCGGGAGCCCACCCTTGGACTCGCCGAGGCTCATGGAGCCACGGGTGGCGTGGAAGCGGATGCCTATTTCTTTCGCGGCGCGGATTTCGTCGTCGATTCGGCAATCATTGGGGAAGATATACAGATGATCGCTGGCCGTCGTGCAACCGCTCAGGAGCAATTCGGCCGAACCAATCAGAGCGCTGGTGTAGATGGCATCCCCATTCATGCCCAGCCAAATCGGATACAAGGTCTTGAGCCAGTTGAACAAGCCGCTGTCCTGGGCGATGCAGCGAGTCAGCGTCTGATACAAGTGGTGATGGGTGTTCACCAGGCCCGGGAGGACGATATGGCCGGCCAGGTTGACCCGGCGGACGGGCGTGCCAGCGCCGTGTAGGATAATCGAGGCCTCAGCCTCGGTGGACTCCCCCACCCATATGATGATGTTGTCACGCATAAGAACAGCGGCGGAACGAATAACTGGATCGGGTCGATCCAGCGAGCCGGTCATGGGAGCCAGCGTGTCAATGTTTGACAGCAGCGTCAGGGTGTGCTCGTGCGCGTTTGACATTTCTCTCATTATGATCCAGAACGGCTCGTAACGTAAGCATTCCATTCTCCAAGGAAACACCATGAATCTACCCCGCGTTGCCCTTTACCTTCAGGATCGACACAGCCTTCAGGACGGGATCAAATACGCCCAGTACGCTGAAACCAAAGGGTTCGAAGCCGTATGGCAGGCGGAGAGCCGGCTGGTTCGGGACGCGATTGTGCCGATGGCGGCATTCGCCGCCACGACGAAGACGATCAAGGTCGGCTCCGGCGTGATCAACAATTGGACCCGCAATATCGGACTGCTGGCCGCGACCTTTCTGACCCTCGATGACCTGGCGCCAAATCGGATCATCTGCGGCATCGGGGCGTGGTGGGATCCGCTCGCCAAGAATGTCGGGATTGAGCGCCGCCGGCCGCTGCTGGCAATGCGCGAAACCATCGAGGTCATGCGCCGGCTGCTGCGGATGGAGAACGTCACGTTCCAGGGCGAGTTCCACAAGGTGACCGGGATCGAGCTCGACGTGGTGCACGGCCGGCGCGAACCGCGCAACGTGCCCATCTTCATCGGCGCCACCGGCGACAACATGATGGAGATGACTGGCGAAATCGCGGATGGCGTGGTGCTGAACTACTGCGTGCCGCCCGAGTACAACGACCGGGCCATGGAACTGCTCGACAAGGGCGCGCGCAAAGCGGGCCGAACCGTGTATGACCTTGATCGTCCGCAATTGGTGGTATGTTCGGTCAACGATGACCGGCAGAAGGCGATCAACGACGCAAAGTGGCTGCTGACCCAGTATGTCGCCCAGCAGCCGCACATTGCCAAGGCCAGCGGCGTGGCCGACGACATCATCCAAAAAGTGCAAACCATCCTTGGGTGGCCGGCCACGAAAGAACAGATCGCCCAGGCCATGCAGTTCATCCCCGACGACTTCGTGCTGAAGATCAGCGCGACCGGGACGCCGGCCGAGGCGCGGGCCAAAGTCCAGCAGTATGTCGATCGCGGCTGCACCTGCCCCATCCTCTATCCCATGGGCGACCCCTATATCATGATGGACACGTTTGGAATCAATTAGACGACCATGACACTCGCAGTTTCCCAGATTCAGTCGCGCGTCACCGAACAACGTGCTGACATCATCCAATTCCTGCGCGACATCTGCGCCATCCCCTCGATGGACTCGAAGATCGGACCGGTCGGCGAGCGCATCCAGGCCGAGATGCGCAAGCTCAAGTTCGACGAGATCAGATTTGACAAGATGGGGAATACCATCGGCCGAATCGGCAGCGGACCCAGGATCATCGTCTTCGACTCGCATATCGACACGGTCGGAATTGGCGACCCATCGGCCTGGGCTTGGGATCCGTTCAAGGGCAAGGTCGAGGATGGCATCTTTTATGCCCGCGGCGCCTGCGACGAGAAGAACAGCACGCCCGGTATGATTTACGGCATGGCCCTTGCCCGCGATTTTGGGTTGCTCGAGGGCTGGACGGCCTACTACTTTGGCAACATGGAGGAGTGGTGCGATGGCATCGCCCCAAACACCTTCGTCGAAGTCGACCCCAAGGTCCGCCCCGATTTTGTCGTGATCGGCGAGCCCACCCGGATGCTGGTTTACCGCGGCCACAAGGGCCGGGTGGAAATCAAGGTCGTGTCCAAGGGCCGCAGCGCCCACGCCGCGAGCAACCATCTGGGCGACAACGCCATCTACAAATTGCTGCCCCTGATCGCGGGAATTCGGGATCTCGAGCCCAAGTTGGGCGACCACCCCTTCCTTGGGCATGGCAAGATCACGGTCAGCGACATGCACGTCAAGACGCCGAGTATCAACGCGGTGCCGGACGAAGCGACGGTGTTCATCGACCGGCGGCTGACCTTTGGCGAGGACAAGGACGCTGCAATTGAGCAGATCCGCTCGCTGATCCCCCCGGAACATCGCGATGCGATCACCGTCGAGGAGATGTTCTATGACGAGCCGTCGTATACCGGCTTTGTCTTTCCAGTCGACAAGTACTTCCCAGCCTGGGCATATGAGGAGTCACACCCCCTGGTGCAGGCTGGCATAAAGTCCCGCGCGCTGATCGGGCTGCCAGACGCGCCAGCGGGCAAGTGGAACTTCAGCACCAACGGCGTTTACTGGGCTGGCAAGGCCAAGATCCCCTCGATTGGTTTCGGCCCTGGGGACGAGGTAACCGCGCACACCGTGAATGATTCGGTGTCGCTCGACGATGTGGTCAAAGCGACCGAGTTCTACGCCGTCCTCACCGGCGTTCTGAGCGACAAGGCCTCCTAGGAATTCAGCAATCGGCGGCGACACACCCG
>JBDSIP010000545.1:0-2720 GCA_039917915.1 Thermoflexales bacterium | reverse complement strand
ATGAAGATCAAGTCGTTCTCTTCGAGCGCCACGAAGTCGAGATACTCCGGGCCCTGGGCGATGTACTCCTTGAACTCGGTTGTGCGGGCCGAGTAGTGCTTGATCAGCCGCTCGAACTGGCGCACGCCCTCCAACACCTTGGGATCGTTGGCCTGATCCTGGGTGAGCTTGCTCGCGCTGACATTCCCGGCGTTGTAGCGGGCGCTGGCATAGAACTCGGCCATCAAGGTCGACAGCGCGGTCGAGGACACAAACGGGTCGGTGTGGCCGTAGTAGACCGCCTGACGCCCGGACAGGCCGTAGTCGCGCCAGCCGTTGGGCGAATTGATGACCTGGAACAGCTCCTGCCAGCCGATCTCCTTGCCCGGGTTGCGGGACTTGATCGCCTCGAGGCGCGACTCCCAGATCGCCATGACGACCGGGGCGACGGCGGTGGCCGGCGCGCCGTTGACATCGAAGACGGATTGGCCGGTCTGATAGTTGACCAGCGCCAGCCAGTGCCGAACCGAAGGCGCGAACAGGGTCGGCCGCTCGACATTGGCGTTGTTGGGCGCTATGACGGCGTTGATGATGCCCTGGGCGACCGTCCCCGACGAGCCCGGCCCGCCGGTCACCCAGATTGGCTTCTCGCCCCGGGCCAGTTCCTTGCCGGTGACGGGATTGCGGCCCTGGGCATAGCTGCGGTTGAAGTCGGTGATGACATCCCGCATATAGAGGTCGAGCTCGGGTGCGTATACGACCTTGATCTCGACCGCGTTCTGGGGCTTGCTAAAGTTGGCGTTGCCGCCATCCAGCAGGCCGCTTATGGCGCGCAAACCGACCACCACGATGACGATCAGCGCAGCGACGCCGACCAGGAGACCAAATATGGCGCGAGAGCCTTTGGAGTTCATAGCCGCAATCATATGCGCCATTCTGAGGGCGGGCAGCGCGCCTACGAACCCCTGACAAAATCAATCCCCGAGACGAGCGTTGTGAGGAGTTCTTAGCGCAGGCGCAGCGGTTCAGGCAATCGGGCCAGATTTATGGCCAACAGGGTCGATCGGTCGCTCGAACACCTCGAGCTGCGGGCCAACGCGCTGACCGCGGTGCCGGACGGTTTGGCCGGGCTTCCAAGGCCGCGCAAGCTCGATCTGCTATGGAACCGACTGCGGGCCGCTCCGGACAGTCTGGTTGCGCTTGCCAGGCGGGGCTGCCTTGTCTACATCTGAGGGGGCTGCTTGACACATCCTGAATCAGCCCTAGAATCCATGAACTCTTAAGCTTGCGTTATCGTTCTCATAAGGAGTCGCCATGCAGGACAAGGTAACCCGGCGCCAGTTCTTGAAGATATCAACTGGCGCCATGAGCGGGGTAGCCGCCGCGGAAATGGCCGGTCTGGGCGTTGCCCTGCCCGCCATGCAAGTCCGCACGAATCCCGCCGTCGTCAAGAAAGGCAAGGAAGTGGCCTCGGTGTGCCCGTATTGCTCGGTGGGGTGCTCCCAGATCGTGACTGTCGCCGATGGGAAGATCCTCGACATCCAGGGCAACTACGACAGCCCGATCAACGAGGGCACGCTTTGCCCCAAGGGCGCGGCCACCTATCAGCTCGCGATTAATCCAAATCGTTGGACAAGGGCGAAGTATCGCGCGCCTTTCTCCGACAAGTGGGAAGACATCGACCTCGAGAAGGCGATGGACATGATCGCCGAGCGGTTCAAGAAAACCCGCGACCAGACCTGGACCGAGAAGGCCAACGTCGGCGGAACCGACCGGGTGGTGCGCAACACCCTCGGCATTTTCTCCCTGGGCGGGGCCACCATCGACGACGAGTGGAACTACATTCACCAGAAAGTGATGCGCGCCGCGGGGGTCGTCGCAGTCGAAAACCAGGCCCGCATTTGACACTCTTCCTCGGTCCCCGGTCTGGGGGTCTCCTTTGGTCGCGGCGCGGCCACCACCTTTGCCCGTGATCTGTCCAACGCGGACGTGATCATGGTCATGGGTTCGAATATCGCAGAGTGTCACCCGGTCGCATTCCGCTGGGTGATGAAATCCAAAGAAAAGGGCGGCAAGCTCATCCATGTGGACCCGCGTTTCACGCGCACCACGGCGATGGCCGATCACCACGCCCCGATTCGCGCCGGCACGGACATCGTGTTCCTCGGCGCCCTGATCAACCGGCTGATCAACGATCCGGCCTGGCTGAACAGCGAATTCCATCAGGAATACACGCGCAACTACACAAATGCGTCGGCGGTCGTCGCCGCCGACTACAAGGGCGCGGACGACGGCGAGGGCCTGTTCTCCGGCTGGAGCGCGGACCGCAAAACGTACGACAACAAGACCTGGCAGTATCAGCGCGACGCGGCGCCGGGCGCGCCGACCGGGGATGAGAAGACCTACGCCGAGATGCTGACCGCCCGCATCCCGGGCCAGATCAAACAGGATCCGACCCTCCAGGATCCGAACAGCGTCTTTCAGATGCTCCGCCGGCACTACGCGCGCTACACGCCCGAGATGGTCGTGAACGTGTGCGGGTGCAGCCGGGCCCAGTTCGACAAAACCTATCAACTTCTGTTTGAGAACAGCGGCCGCGAGCGCACGGGCGCGTTCGTCTACGCGGTGGGCTGGGCGCAACACACCACTGGCGTGCAGATGATCCGCGCGGCCGGCATCCTGCAAGCCCTGCTGGGCAACATGGGCCGGCCCGGTGGCGGCATCCTCGCTTTGCGCGGGCA
>JBDSIP010000544.1:0-5695 GCA_039917915.1 Thermoflexales bacterium | reverse complement strand
CGCGAAAGCGGGGATCCAGTGCAAGAGTCCATGCCGTTTGACGCAGCTGCGACGCTTGGGTTCGACTACTGGATCCCCGCTTTCGCGGGGATGACAGGCAGAAAACCTGAGGTAATCAGGGCGTTGCCCTGGGCTGTCGCATGTGGCCCTTTCAGGGCCAGGTACCGAACCCGTGAATAACTTAATGCCATTGCGCGTTCGCGGGAATGACGATAGCGGGGTCAGTGCGTTGCGCTTCACCCAATACGACACCCACAAATTGCGGCCCAGAAATTTACGCGCTCTACCGCCCAGTGGGGTGAAGCATGACAAGTCTATTCCGTGGCGCTTTCTTAGCGCCTATCGGAGTGTAGGATGGACCGAATGTCAGACTCGTACGATGCCGTCATCGTTGGGGCAGGGCCAAACGGGCTGGCCGCGGCGATCACCCTCGCCCAGGCTGGCCGGCGCGTCCGCCTGATCGAAGGCGCGGACACGATCGGGGGCGGATGCCGCAGCGCGGCCCTCACCTTGCCGGGTTTCGTCCACGACGTGTGCTCGGCGATTCACCCGCTCGCGGTGTCTTCGCCGTTCTTTCGGACAATGCCGCTCGAACAACACGGCGTGGCCTGGATCCATTCCCCGGCCGCGGTGGCCCATCCACTCGAAGACGGGACGGCCGTCCTGATCGGGCGAGACCTGGCGGCCAGCAGCGCGACGATGGGCGTCGACGCGGCCGCCTACCGGCGCTTGATGGAGCCGTTGGCGCGCAGTTGGATGGACTTGACTGAAGATATTCTCGGACCGTTGCGCATCCCGCCGCGCCACCCGCTGGCCCTTGCCCGCTTCGGGCCGCTGGCGGCCCTGCCGGCCACGGTTCTGGCCCGGCTGGCCTTTCGCGGCGAGCGGGCCCGGGCTGCGATGGCGGGCCTGGCCGCCCATTCGATCCTGCCGCTCGAAGCGCCGCTGAGCGCGGCCTTCAGCCTGGCGCTCGGGGCGAGCGCCCATGCGGTCGGCTGGCCGATGCCCCAGGGCGGCGCACAACGCATTTCGGACGCGCTCGGCAGCATCCTGCGCGGGCTGGGCGGCGAAATCGCGACTGGACATTGGGTCACTGCGTTGGATGACCTTCCACCCGCCCGGGCCGTGCTGCTGGACGTCACGCCGCGCCAGCTTGTCGGGATGGCGGCGGCCCAACTGACGGCGGAATACCGCCGCCAGTTAAGCCGCTTTCGGCATGGGCCGGGCGTGTTCAAGATCGACTTTGCGCTGAGCGAGCCGATCCCGTGGAGGGCCGCGGCCTGTCGCCAGGCGGCGACCGTGCATGTGGGCGGGACCCTCGACGAGATCGCGGCCAGCGAGCGCGCTCCGTGGCAGGGCGAACACGCCGCGCGCCCATTCGTGTTGCTCGTCCAGCACACCCTCTTCGACGCGACCCGCGCCCCGGCCGGCCAGCACACCGCCTGGGCGTACTGTCACGTCCCCCGCGGCAGCTCGCGCGACGTAACGGGCGAGATTGAGGCGCAGATCGAGCGCTTTGCGCCGGGCTTCCGCGACTGCATCCTGGCCCGGCACACGATGAACTGCGCGGCGATGGAAGCCTACAATCCCAATTACATCGGCGGCGACATCATCGGCGGAGCGCAGGACCTGTGGCAAACTTTCACCCGCCCGACCTTCAGTCTGCGCCCGTACGAGACCTCGGCGCCGGGGCTGTATTTGTGCTCGTCCTCGACCCCGCCCGGCGGCGGCGTGCACGGCATGGCGGGCTACCACGCCGCGAAGGTTGCGCTCAGCTCGCTTTCAGCCGGAACCAGAAAACGCTTCCCTGACCCGGCTCGCTGAGAGCGCCAATTTCGCCGCCCATCGCCACGACCCACTGCCGGGCAATCGCCAGACCCAGTCCGCTGCCGCCCGTCTCGCGCGCCCGCGACTTCTCCCCGCGCCAGAAGCGGTCAAACACCCGCGGCAGGTCCCCGGCCGCGATCCCGGGGCCGGTGTCGGCCACCTCCACCCGCACCCAGGCGGCCTCGCGCAGGGCGCGCACGGTCACCCGCCCGCCGGCCGGCGTGTAGCGCAGGGCGTTGGACAGCAGATTGTTAATCACCTGCGTTGTGCGATCGAGATCAAGCGAGGCAGGCGGCAGCCCGTCGGCGATCGCCGCGTCGAGGGCGATCGTCTTCGCCGCGGCCATCTCGGCGTGGCGCTGAACAGCGCCTTCGACCAGCGGCCCAAGCGGCCCGGTGGTGGTGTTCAGGGCGAGCTGACCCGCCTCGGCCAGCGAAAGCTCGCGCAGGTCAGTCACCAGCCGGCTGAGCATGGCGGTCTCGGCATACACCGTTTCGATCTCGTTCAAATCAAGGGGATACACCCCGTCGAGGATGGCCTACAGGTTGCCCTGGATCACAGTGAGCGGGGTGCGCAGTTCGTGGGCGATGTCGGCGACCATGTTGCGCCGCAGGGTTTCGGCCTCCCGGCGCCGGGCGTCGGCCTGCTGCAGGTTCACCGTCATCTCGTTGAAGGCGGCGGCGACGTTTGCCACCTCCTCGCTGCCCTGCTCCTGCACCCGCTCGCTGAGATTTCCGGCTGCCACCCGCCGCGCAGCGGTGGCCAGCTCGCCCAGCGGCCGGCTGATCCCGCGCGCGATCACCAGCCCGGCCAGCCCGCCCGCCAGGGCGGCCAGAACCGCCGCCTGAATCAGGACCTGATTGATCTCCGATAGAAACAGGGCCGCCGCGGCGCTGAATTGCATGGTCGAGGGCATCAGCACGGCGGCCAGCCCGACCGTCCGACCCTCGACGAGGATAGGCACGCTGATGTCGCGCTCAGCCGTCGACAGTGCCGCGCCCGCCCGGCTGGCCGGCGAGACGATCCGGCCAGCGGCATCGGCGACGACGATCTCGCCCCCGCCTGCGCCGGCGCCGCGGCCCGGTCCGGCGCCAAAGCCTGGCCCGCGGGCGCGAGACAAGGCGGGCGATTCGTCCACGCCGGCCCAGCTTCCGCGCAGAGCGTAGTACTCCGACAGCGTCTCCTGCAAGCCAAGTTCCGTGATACGGCTCTGCCCGAGATAGCGCTGGAACTGCGCGCCCAGGCCGCGATTGGCGAACACCGCCACCACCCCGGCGCTGAGGACCGCCATCAGGGCAAAGGCCAGGGCGATCCGTACCCACAGCCGGTTCACTCGCGCAGCCCCCACCGGTATCCCACGCCGTAGACGGTCAGGATGTAGTGCGGGTGGGTTGGGTCGCACTCAATCTTCTTGCGCAGATTCTTGATGTGGCTGTCCAGCGTGCGCTCGCCACCTGCGTAATCAAAACCCAGCGCGCGCTCGATCAACTCGGCCCGTGAGTAGGCGTGGGCGGGTTGCCCCATGAAGGCCTTGAGCAGCTCGAATTCTGTCGGGGTGACCTCAACGGAACGCTCGTTCAGCATCAGGCTATGCCCATCCAGATCGAGGGCCAGCTCGCCCGAACGCAGCACCTTCGACGGCGCGGCCTTCGAGCCGGCACGGCGCAACACGGCCCGCACTCGGGCCACCACTTCGCGCGGATTGAAAGGCTTCGGGATGTAATCATCGGCGCCCAACTCCAGCCCAACGATGCGGTCGGTGTCTTCCACCCGGGCGGTCAACATGATGATCGGCAGGGCTTTGAGCGCCTCATCCCGCCTCACGATCCGGGTGATCTCCCAGCCATCCCGGTCGGGGAGCATCAGGTCAAGGACGACCAGGTCGGGCTTCTCGGAGCGGATGAGGTGCAGCGCGTCCTCGCCCTTGGCGGCGGTCAGGACCGCGAAGCCCGATTTTTCAAGATAAGTCCGGACGAGACGCGCGATCTGCGCATCATCGTCGACGACCAGAATCCGTTGTGCCATGTCACTTTCCCTGCAGGCGTGTCACCGCGTCGCGCACCTGCGTCACTTCAGTCAGCTTGCCCGCGCTGATCAGATCCTTGATGGCGGTATCGACGCCCACATCGGCGGGCAGCGCCAACGCCTCGAGTATCGCACCCAGCGACACGCCGGTTTGCTCGCTGACCAGGCGCAGGGTCGAACTGCCCTTGATCTGATCGACGGTCAGTGTGACGCCAGGCGGCAGGGCCGTGGGCGTCGGGCGGAGGCCGTCGTCGGTGGCGTGGGTGGCGCTGAGCGCGTCGGCGCCGGTGATGCGCGCGGTCGGCTGGATGGTTGGCGCGACCGGCGCAAGCGGGGTTGGCGCGATCTGCGCCGGCGCCGGCGCTGCACGGGCGGTCAACGCGTCGCGCAACGTCGACGTTTCAAACTCGGGGACGATCTTCTCCAGATCCTTCAGCGCCGCGGTCTCGGGCACGTCGGCGGGGATCTTCATCAGGTCATACAAGTCGGTCTTCGAGATCCTGATCCCGTGCATGACCTCGGTCAACTTCATCCAGCCCTTGAGGTCAGCGGCCGTCATATTCGTCACATCGACAGCGGTGCGGCCGGTCACCGACCACAGCCCAAGTTGCTGGGAGCCAAACACGGATCCGAGCAGCACGAACACAAAGAGAAGCGGGACGATGAGTGGATTGACACGCATTTCTGTTTCTCCCTTATTTCCCGGAGACCGGAAGCTGAACCTTCGTCTCGCGCTTGAAGATCTTGCGCATGCCGTCGATCCAGGTCGGATGGAGTTTCATTTCGAGCGAGCCATGCCGCGGGCAGGCGTCGACGCAGGCCATGCAGCCGATGCAGTTGCTGCTGATCACGTTGGCGGTGGCGACGTGGAGCTTGACCGGGCAGGGGATCTCGCACACCGCGCAGCCCTTGCAGGACGGCCCGTCGCGCCGGATGCGGAAGAGGCTGAACCGGCCGAGCACGCTGATGGCGCCGCCGAGCGGGCAGGCATACCGGCAGAACCCGCGCTCGACAAAGAGGGTCGCGGCCAGCACCCCGAGCGTCACGACATAGGCCGGCCAGCTGGCGAGCCAGTCAAACGCAAACAGCCAATCCAGACCAAACAGGGTCCGGTACGGGTCGAAGTCGGCGAACCACAGCTTGACCGTCAGCGCGGTCTGGAACAGAATCAGCCCGAGGGTGACAAAGCGCCCATAGCGCAGCATGCGGTCGAGCTTCTCGGGCACGTGAATTTCAGGGATCTTCAGGCGGCGCCGAATGGCGGAGAGCAGGTCCTGGGTTGCGCCAAAGGGGCACACCCAGCCGCAGAAGGCCCCGCCCGCGATGAGGGTGCCCACGACGACGGCGAAGAGCAGGATGAGGTTCGAGGCGTGGGTCTTGGCGATGAACTGGCCGCCGGTCGTTATCCACTTCTGAATTGTTTCCAGGCCGCCAAAGGGGCACAGCGCGTCGATGGAGGCGGTCGCGCCGTCATCGGTGGCCAAGTTGTGCGCGACGCTGCTGCCGAGGATAAAGGCGGCGAAGGCGGCCTGGCTCAGGTGCCGCGCGCGTTGGGTCCAGACCATCCGCCGGCGGCGGGTCGCGGCCGGAGTCTTGTTGGCGAAGTCGAGATTGAGCTTCTTCAGAGGGATTTGCGAGTTCATCAGGTTGCTCCACAAGCGGAACTTTTTTCAGAATCGCCTGTCTGGAGATGGCGATTCCGAAAGTGGTTTTGCTTGTGCTTCACAGCCTACGAACGGGACATGGAGAACCTGTGGAGGGGAGGTGGGCGATTGGAAAACTGATCACGGAGGACGCGGATGCTGCAGAATGCACGGAAGCGCTCGCAGTGCAAACACTGCGA